>DAIMZB010000007.1:0-18065 GCA_036734185.1 Thiobacillaceae bacterium
GGGCCACACCGGCTTCATTGGCTGGGGTGCGTGCGCGCTGATGGCAGCGGTGCTGCTGCCGCTGCTGGTGCTGGCGTGGGTGCTGGGCCCGCTGCTTGACGGCCTGTCGCTGGGCGAGCCCACCGCGCAGAGCCTGGGCCTGCCGCTTGCGCAAACTTTGGTGGCGCAAAACAGCGGCGTGATCGAGTTTGACTCCCGTCCGGGGCACACGGTTTTTTCCCTTTATTTTCCGATTGAGATTGCGGGCAACAAATCATGAGTGATGCGGTGTGGGTGATCGACGACGACCGGTCCATTCGCTGGGTGCTGGAAAAAGCGCTGGAGCGGGAGGGCATCCCTTGCGAAGTCTTCAATTCGGCGAGCGAGGCGCTCGTGCACCTCGACAAGAGCCGGCCGGCCGCGGTGATTTCGGACATCAACATGCCTGGCCCCTCGGGGCTTGAGTTCCTCCAGCACGTCAAGGAAAAGCTGCCCAAAGTGCCGGTCATCATCATGACCGCCTATTCCGACCTCGATTCTGCGGTGGCCGCCTTCCAGGGCGGGGCGTTCGAGTACCTTTCCAAGCCTTTCGATGTCGATGCTGCAGTGGAATTGGTGCGGCGCGCGCTGGCGCAGAACCAGGAGGTCACCCAGGCCGGCGAGGACTTGTCCAGGGTTCCGGAAATCCTCGGCCAGGCGCCGGCCATGCAGGAAGTTTTCCGCGCCATCGGCCGGCTTTCGCAATCGAATGTCACCGTGCTCATCACAGGCGAGTCGGGTACGGGCAAGGAGCTTGTTGCACACGCGCTGCACCGCCACGGCAGCCGCGCGAGCGGGCCGTTCATTGCGCTCAACACGGCGGCGATACCGAAAGACTTGCTTGAGTCCGAGCTGTTCGGGCACGAGCGCGGCGCCTTCACCGGTGCCATGCGCCAGCACAAGGGCCTGTTCGAGCAGGCCGACGGCGGCACCCTGTTCCTCGACGAGATCGGCGACATGCCCCCCGACCTGCAGACGCGCCTTTTGCGGGTGCTGGCCGACGGCCAGTTCTATCGCGTGGGCGGCCACTCGCCGGTCAAGGTCAACGTGCGCGTCATTGCCGCCACCCACCAGGACCTGGAAACGCGGGTTCGGGAAGGCCTGTTCCGCGAAGACCTGTACCACCGCCTCAACGTCATCCGCCTGCGCCTGCCCGCGCTGCGCGAGCGGCGCGAAGACATCCCGCTGCTGGCGCGCCATTTCCTGCAGAAAAGCGCCCGAGAACTCGGCGTGGAGGCCAAGAAGCTTTCCGATGCCACCCTCAGGATCATGTCCGGCCTGCCTTGGAGCGGCAACGTCAGGCAACTGGAAAATGTCTGCCACTACCTGACGGTGATGGCGCCGGGCCAGGTAGTCGAGCCCAGGGACTTGCCGGCCGACCTGAGCGGCCCTGCGGCGGCGGGCGAAGATGAAGACTGGCTGTCCTGCCTCGCGCGCCAGGCCGACTTGCGGCTGACACGGGGCGAAGCCGCCATTCTTGACGATCTGGTGCCGGCTTTCGAGAAAACCCTGATCAACATCGCCCTGAAACATACCGGCGGACGGCGAATCGAGGCCGCGCAACTGCTGGGATGGGGGCGCAATACCCTGACCCGAAAAATCCAGGAACTGGGCATGAACGGAGAGGACGAATAACCTATTGACGCCGCCGGGCCCAATCCCTAATCTGGTCTGCAGGTTTTTTGATTGGAGCCCTGGATGAAACGCATTCTGTTTTTGCTTGCCGGCGTTGCGCTGCTCGCGGGCGCCGCCCTTGTCAATCCGCTGCCCGAGGTCAAGACCGTCAAGGTCAACGACCGCATTTACGCGCTGCTCGGGCCCACCGAGTTGCCCAATGCGCACAATGGCGGCTACATGGTCAACAGCACCCTCATCATCGGCGACAAGGGTGCGATCCTGGTGGACACCGGTTTTTCCGACGAAGTCGGCGCACACATCCGCAAGGCGGCCGAGAAGATCACCGGGCTGCCCATTACCCACGTCATCAATACGCACCATCACGGCGACCATAGCCTTGGCAATGTCGTTTTCCCTGGCGCCGAAATCATCAGCTCGGAAAACTGCAAGAAATTGATGAATGACACCGGGGCGGACTGGATCGCCATGGCCGAAGGTTTCACTGGCCGCAAGCTGCCCAACACCAGGGTTGTCACCGCCAGCCGCACCTATGCGTCGCAAACGCGCACCGCAGCCGAAATCAACGGGGTGAAGGTCGAGTTCTGGGTACCCGAGGCCGCGCATACCAAGGGCGACATGCTGATGTGGCTACCGGACGACAAGGTGTTGATCGCAGGCGATGTGCTGGTCAACACCGTCACACCGGCCTTCCGCGATGCTGAAGTGAAGCAGTGGGTGAAGACCCTGGCCGAAGTTCAGCGGTACCCGGCGAAAACCATTATTCCCGGGCACGGCCCGCTGATGAACATGCAGCAGGCCAAGACCATGTACAACCAGATGGCGGCGTTCTATGCCGGCGTGGAAAAAGTGTACAAGTCCGGCGGCTCCGAAGCCGACGTGCGCAAGCAGGTGAGCCTGAAGGAGTGGCAGAAGCTCAAACACTTCGACGAGCAGATGGGCGGCAACATCAACCGCACCTGGCTGCAGGTCGAAGCCGAGAATTTCTAGACGAGCGTCACAATCACGGGTGCATGATCCGAAGGCCGCTCGAGCTTGCGCATGTCGCGGTCGATCCGGCTTTCGGTGCAGCTTCCAGCCAGTGCCTCGGACAGCAGTACGTGATCGATCCTGAGGCCGTGGTTGCGGCGAAAGCCCATCATGCGGTAGTCCCACCAGCTGAAGGTTTTTTCCGGCTGTTCGAACAGCCGGAAACTGTCTTTCAGCCCCAGTGCCAGCAGCTTCCTGAATGCCTCTCGCTCGGCTTCCGAGCACAGCACCTGATCCTTCCATAACACCGGGTCATGCACGTCGCGGTCCTCCGGCGCGATGTTGTAGTCGCCCAGGAGCGCCAGCCTGGGGTGTGCCTGCAATTCCTGCTTGAGCCAGTCGGTCAGCGCGGCAAGCCATTCCAGCTTGTACTGGTACTTGTCCGAGTCCACGCTTTGGCCGTTCGGAACGTATACGCAGACAGTGCGGATATCGCCGGCCGTCGCGGCAATCACGCGTTTCTGCGCGTCTTCGAAACCGGGAATGCCGATTTGCAGATCAAGCAGCGGCAGCTTCGACAGGATGGCGACACCGTTGTAGGTTTTCTGTCCGGAAAAGCACGCCTGATAGCCGGCTGCTTCGATTTCCGCGCGCGGGAAATTGGCATCTTCAAGCTTGGTTTCCTGCAGGCACACCACGTCAGGCTGGCGGGTGGAGAGGAAGTCCAGCAATTGCGGCAGGCGGACTTTGAGGGAGTTGACGTTCCAGGCGGCGAGTTTCATGCCGTCATTTTACCGGCAGCGTGCCGGCCGTCACTCCTTCTGTTCAGGGGCTGCGGGGCTGGCAGGCTGGAAGCCCGCCTTATCGAACGCCGCGTCCCACGCGGCCTCGGAATAGCCCTCAAGTTTTTCATTGCCAATCATCAGCGTGGGCACGCGCGGCTGCGCGCCGCCTTTTCGCAAGGTCTCATTGGCGTCGACGCTGGTGGCGGGGTCCGCGCTGTTGTAGGGGATGCTGCGCCTGGCGAGGTGTGCCTTGGCGCGCTCGCAGGGCGCGCCACAGGTGGCGGTGGCGTAAAGCGTGACAGGTTGCCTGGGCACTGCTTGCTGTGTCTCCCGGGGGCGGATTGTGCCGGTGCCGCTTTTGATGATCTTCTGGCTCGCGCTATTGGCCTCGGGCGGCGGGGGCTGATCGCTGTAATGCACGTTGCCCTGGGCGTCGACCCAGCGATAGACGCCTGCGGCTACGGCGGGCATGACCAGCAAGATCAGGAGAAGGGGCGCAAGTTTCATGATCATCAGGCGGAAGGCAGGAACGATCCATTAACGGCCAGGCCGAGGGAAAATTCAGGCCATGCCATTGTGCCGTAAAAGCGCATCGATGGTCGGCTCGCGGCCGCGGAACGCCTTGAAGGATTCGATCGCCGGGCGCGCGCCGCCCTGGGCGAGGATTTCGCTCCAGAAGCGGTGGCCGATTTCCGGATTCAGCACGCCGTTTTCCTCAAACAGGGCATAGGCATCCGCCGACAGCACTTCCGCCCACTTGTAGCTGTAATAGCCGGCCGCGTAGCCACCCGCGAAAATGTGCGAGAAGTTGTTGGGGAAGCGGTTGTAGTCGGGCGGGATGACGACGGCAACCTGGGCGCGAATGCGTTTCAGCAGGTCGAGCGCGCTTTCAGCGCCGTCGGGATCGAAATCGCGGTGCAGGTGCATGTCGAACAGGGCGAATTCGATCTGGCGCATGGTCTGCATGCCGGCCTGGAAGTTTTTCGCCGCCAGCATCTTGTCGAACAGTTCGC
The DNA here is from genome assembly GCA_036734185.1 of Thiobacillaceae bacterium. Taxonomy (GTDB): domain Bacteria; phylum Pseudomonadota; class Gammaproteobacteria; order Burkholderiales; family Thiobacillaceae; genus UBA6918. Next base: position 4,421 of record DAIMZB010000007.1, read on the forward strand.
GCGGCAGCGTCGCGCCCGTGTCGACGTGCTTCGCCATGTGGCGCAACACGTCCCACTCCCAGCAGAAGTTCTCCATGAACTGCGACGGCAGCTCGACCGCATCCCACTCCACGCCGTTGATGCCGGACACGCCGAGGTCCTCGATCCGGGTCAGCAAATGGTGCAGGCCGTGGCCGAATTCATGGAACAGGGTGATGACTTCATCGTGGGTGAACAGCGCGGGTTTTCCGGGCTGCCCATTTACAGACAGCGGGGCGGTGTAGTTGCAGTTCAAGTAGGCCACCGGCGTCTGGATGCCCTGGCCTTTCCTGCGGCGCGTGATGGCGTCGTCCATCCAGGCACCGCCGCGCTTGCTGGCGCGGGCGTAGAGGTCGAGGTAGAACTCGCCGACCTTCTGGCCACTGTGGTCGGCGATCTCGAAGAACTTCACGTCCTCGTGCCATGCCGGCGCGCTGGACGGGCGGATGTGCAGGCCGTAGATGGTCTCCACCACCTTGAACATGCCGGCCAGCACGTTGGGCTCGGGAAAGTACTGCTTCACCTCATGATCGGAGAAGCTGTAGCGCGCCACGCGCAGCTTCTCGCTGGTATAGGCAACGTCCCACGCCTGCAGGTCGGCAAGCCCGAGTTCGCGGGCCGCGAATTCACGCAGCTCCTGCATGTCGCGCTCGGCATAGGGCTTGGCGCGGACGGCCAGCTCGTTGAGGAAATCCAGGACCTGGTCAGGCGTTTCCGCCATCTTTGGCTCCAGCGAAAGCTCGGCGTAGTTGTTGAAGCCCAGCAGGCGGGCTGCCTCGCCGCGCAGGCGCACGATGTTGCGGATGAGCGCGGTGTTGTCGAGATTTTCCGGGCCGAACTCGGAGGCGCGGGTGACATAGGCGCGATACAGGGTTTCGCGCAGTGCGCGGTTATCAGCGTATTGCATCACCGGCAGGTAGGAGGGCATGTGCAGGCTGAACTTCCAGCCCGCCTTGCCGTCTTGTTCAGCCATGGCGCGGGCCATTTCCAGGACATCGTCCGGAATGCCGGCGAGTTCGTCGCGGCTTTCCGCGTAGTGGGCAAAGGCGTTGGTGGCGTCAAGCAGGTTCTCTTCGAATTTGGCTGACAGCGCGGCCAGTTCCTGCTGGATGTCCATGAAGCGCTTCTTGTCGGCCGCGCCCAGCTCGGCGCCGCCCAGCCGGAAATCACGCAGTTCGTTTTCGACGATTTGCTGCTGAGCGTGGGTGAGCGTGGCATAGGGGATGGCGCGCTTCAGTTCCCTGAATTTGCGGAACAGACCTTCGTGCTGGCCCAGCTCGGCGTAGTACTGGGTGATCTTGGGCAGGTTTTCATTGTAGACCTCGCGCAGCTCGGGCGAGTCCATCACGCTGTGCAGGTGCGAAACCTGGCCCCAGGCGCGCGACAGGCGCTCGTTGGCGTCCTCCATCGGCGCCACGAAGTTTTGCCAGCTTGGTTCGCCCTTGTTGGCCATGATGGCGTCCACCACCTTGCGGCAGGCGGCAAGCAGTTCATCCACGGCGGGCGTGACGTGTTCGGGCCGAATCTCGGCGAAACGGGGCAGACCTGAAAAATCAAGCAGCGGATTCATGAAAAAACCTTTAATGCGGAAGGCAGGGGAAACCAGTGAATCATTATAATTGGGCGACCGACCGAGGTTTCAACCCTGTATCCGACATGGACTCCGCCATCAGCTCTTTCAAAGGCATTCATCCCGCGCTGGCAGCCGGCGCCTGGGTGCATCCGCGCGCCACGGTGATCGGCGAGGTGAGCCTGGGCGAAAACGCCTCGGTCTGGCCGGGCGCAGTGGTGCGCGGCGACGTCAACTCCATTCACATCGGCGCGGGCACCAACATCCAGGACAATTCGGTGCTGCACGTGTCGCACAAGACCGCGGCCGAACCGCAGGGCGGGCCGCTGGTGATCGGTGCGCGCGTCACCGTGGGCCACAGCGTGATCCTGCATGCCTGCACGATTGAGGATGAGTGCCTGATCGGCATGGGCTCCATCATCCTCGACCGTGCCGTCATCAAGAAGCACGTGCTGCTGGGCGCCGGCTCGCTGGTGCCGGAAGGCAAGGGGCTGGAGTCCGGCTACCTCTACCTTGGGCGGCCAGCCAAGCTGGTGAGGGAACTGACGCCGGAAGAGATTGCCTATTTCAACTACTCGGCCGAGCACTACGTCAAACTGATGCGAGCCTATTCATGACCAAGACCAAATTCATCGTCGGCATTCTGTTCGCCTTCTTTATCGGCGGCGCCCTGATTTATACCCTGGTTTCCAGGCCGCAGGCGCCGGGTTCGAGTTTCACCACGCTGAAGGGCGAGAAGATCGCGCTGAATGAACTGCGCGGCAAAGTGGTGCTGGTGAATTTCTGGGCGACCTCCTGCCCCGGCTGCGTCAAGGAAATGCCGGGCCTGGTCGAGACCTACAAGGCCTACCGGGACAAGGGTTTCGAAGTCATTGCCGTGGCCATGCCCTACGACCCGCCCAACTACGTGATGAAGTTCGTGCAGGACTGGCAGCTGCCGTTTCCCGTGGCGCTGGACGTGAAAGGCGAGGCGGTTGCCGCCTTCGGCAACGTGAGCCTGACGCCGACCAGTTTCCTCATTGCCAAGGACGGCTCGCTCTTGGAAAAGAAAATCGGCGAGCTGGACTTCGCGAAGCTGAAGGCGACCCTGGACAAGGAATTGCGCGTCTAGCAATGATTCGTCCAGTTCCCGTATAATTCCCTGCGTCGGGGTGCCAGCCCCCGGCTTAAACCAAGACGGTGTCCCGTCCAAGCTTGGCAATATTGAAATGCATCCAACTGCTTGGAGGATTATCCTTGGACACCGCAATGCAAACGCCGCCCGCGCACCTGTCGCTGGGCAAGGCTTTCAAGTTCTGGCTCAAGCTTGGCTTCATCAGCTTCGGCGGCCCCGCCGGCCAGATTTCCATCATGCACCAGGAACTGGTGGAGAAGCGCCGCTGGATTTCCGAGCACCGTTTCCTGCACGCGCTCAACTACTGCATGCTGCTGCCCGGCCCGGAGGCGACCCAGCTCGCGATTTATATCGCCTGGCTGATGCATGGCGTCAGGGGCGCGGTGGTCGCAGGCGTGCTTTTTTTCCTGCCCTCATTTTTCCTGCTGTCGCTGCTGGCCGGCATCTACCTTGCCTGGGGCGACGTGCCGCTGGTGCAGGGCATTTTCTACGGCATCAAACCGGCGGTGGTCGCGGTCGTGTTGTTCGCGGCCTGGCGCATCGGCTCGCGCGCCCTGAGGAACGAAGTGCTGTGGACCATGGCGGCACTGGCCTTCATCGGCATTTTCGTGTTCGACATCAGCTTCCCCTGGATCGTGCTGTCGGCCGGTGTGCTGGGCGCGCTGGGCGGAAAATTCCTGCCGGGCAAATTCAAGGGCGGCGGCGGCGGACATGGCGCCAGCCATAAGACCTACGGTGCCGCGATCATCGACGATGACACCCCCACGCCGGCGCATGCGCGGTTTTCCTGGGCCCGCCTCGCGCTCAAGCTGCTGGCCTTCTTGCTGATCTGGCTGGCTGCTTTGCTTGCCGTCCGCGGCCAGCAGACGCTGTTCGACATGGGCGAGTTCTTCACCAAGGCTGCCTTCCTCACCATCGGTGGCGCTTACGCCGTGCTGCCCTACGTCTACCAGCACGGGGTCGAGCATTTCGCCTGGCTCACCGGCCCGCAGATGATGGATGGCCTTGCGCTGGGCGAGACCACCCCGGGGCCGCTGATCATGATCGTGACCTGGGTGGGTTACCTCGGCGGCGTGGCCAAGGGCGTATTCGACAACTCAGTCGCGGCTGGCCTCGCCGGGGCGGCGGTTGCGACCTTTTTTACCTTCCTGCCATCCTTCCTTTTCATTCTCGTCGGTGGACCGCTGGTCGAGGCCACGCGCGGCGAGATACGCTTCACCGCGCCGTTGCTTGGCATTACCGCCGCGGTGGTGGGCGTGATCCTGAACCTCGCGGTATTTTTCGCGTGGCATACTTTCTGGCCACAGGCCAGCATAGCCGAGCCGTTCGCCGGCATCTTCGAATGGTTTCCGGTCATTGTCGCCATCGCTGCCTTCGTCGCGCTGTGGAAATACAAGGCCGACATCATGAAGGTGATCGGCGTGTGTGCCGGGCTTGGCCTGATTTATTCCCTGGTGATATGAACATGGCTTATGAAATGAAACCACTGGCCTGCGATCCGGCAGGCATGAACGGGCTGTCGGAGAAAATCATCGTCAGCCATTACGAAAACAACTATGGTGGCGCGGTCAAGCGGCTCAATGCCATCACTCGGCAGCTGGACGAACTCGACTGGACGGCTGCGCCGGTGTTTGTGGTCAATGGCCTCAAGCGTGAAGAGCTGATTGCCAGCAATTCCATGATCCTGCACGAGCTCTACTTCGAGAGCCTGGGTGCGAGTTCAGCCCCGGCTGCATTGCTGGGACAACTCGAACGGGATTTTGGCGGACTGGAAAAATGGGCGGCGCAGTTTGCCGCAATGGGCCGCGCGCAGGGCGGCGGCTCCGGCTGGGTGCTGCTGGCCTGGTCGCAGCGCGACAACAAGCTTGTCAACACCTGGGCGGCGGATCACACCTGCAACCTTGCCGGCGGCACGCCCATTCTCGCGCTCGACATGTACGAGCACAGCTACCATATGGACTATGGCGCGGCTGCGGCGAAATATGTTGAGGCCTACATGAACAACCTCAACCTGGCGGGCGCATCCGCAAAGCTTGAGGCCTTGAAAGGTAAATGACGATGGCAAACACCGACGAATCCCCGAAGCGCTGCGGTTGCGCCAACCCCACCGAAAAGTGCCCGGACATGCCGCGCACCATTCATCCGTCCAAGGTCAAGCCTGACAACGCGCTGGTGCTTGACGTGCGCCGCGCGGCCGATTACGCGGCTTCGCACGAGATCGTTCCCGGCGCGTTCTGGAAAGACCCCGACAAGATCGACGCCTGGGTTACGGCGCTGCCCAAGACGCAGGACGTGGTGATCTATTGCGTGCGCGGCGGCAGCGTGTCGAACAGCGTGATTGACCGGCTGCATGCCGAAGGCATCAAGGCGCGCTACATCGAAGGCGGCCTCGAGGCCTACAAGGCCGCCGGCGGCGCGCTAGACAAGAAATGAAGTGGGTCACGCGCGAGCGTCCCAAGATCGACCGCATCGCCTGCCCCTGGCTGGTGGCGCGGTTCATCGACCGGGATGCCGAGTTTCTCTACGTGCCCGCGGCGGAGGTGATGAAGGTCGCCGAGGAAACCGGGGCCATTCCCTATGACGTTCCGGGTGTCGAGCACGGCCACGTGGGCGAGCAGTGCAGTTTCGACGCGTTCCTGCGGCTGTACGATCTCGCCGACCCGGTGCTGCATGATCTGGCGGTCATCGTGCGCGGCGCCGATACCGGACGCCCGGATCTTGCGCCGCAGTGCGCGGGCCTGCTGGCGATATCGCAGGGGCTGTCGGTGATGTATCGCGACGATCACGAGATGCTGAGGCAGGGCATGGCGGTCTACGATGCCCTTTACGCCTGGCTCAGGCATGCGCGAGCGGAAACGCACGGCTGATCTGGCGGGCTAGGCTTTTTCACCTATGCTTTTTCCACGGCGTAGCGCTTCAGCTTGCGCCACAGGGACACGCGGTCGATGCCAAGCATCTGCGCAGCCTGAGTCTGGTTGCCGCCGGCTTCCTGAAGGACCCAGGTAATGTAGTCCTGCTCCTGTTCGTCCAGGGTGGGGATGCGTCCCGCTTTTTTTCGGAAAGTCCGGAAGGGCAGATCGCGCAAATCGGCCGGCAGGTGCGCGGCCTCGATTCGAGGCCCGGCGGCCAGCGCCACGCCGCGCTCGATGATGTTTTCCAGCTCGCGCACATTGCCCGGGAAATCGTAGGCGCCGAGCAGTTCAAGCGCATCCGGCGACAGTTCGCTGACGGCCTTGCCCATGAGCGCCGCGTGCTTGAGCAGAAAGTGGTGCGCCAGCAGCGGCACATCTTCCTTGCGCGCCGACAGCGCGGGGATGTGCAGGTTGACGACGTTGAGCCGAAAGTACAGGTCCTGGCGGAAGCTGCCGGCCTTGACCATTTCCTGTACGTTGCGGTTGGTGGCGGCGACAAAGCGCACGTTCACCGGGACCGGCATGGTCGAGCCGAGCGGCAGCACTTCCTTTTCCTGGATCGCGCGCAGCAGCTTGACCTGCATCGCCGGCGGCATCTCGGTGATTTCATCGAGGAACAGGGTGCCGCCGGCGGCGGCCTCAAGCAGGCCCTTCTTGTCGGCGTGGGCGCCGGTGAAGGCGCCTTTGGCATGGCCGAACAGTTCGTTGGCCAGCAGTTCTTCATTGAAGGCGCCGCAGTTTACCGCCACGAACGGCCCGGGCGCGCGCCTGCTGTGATGGTGCAGGTAGCGCGCGAAGAGTTCCTTGCCGGTTCCGGATTCGCCGGTGATCAGGATGTTGCAGTCCGTGGGGGCGATTTGCCTCGCCATTTCCAGCAGGTGCTGCATGGCGGCGTCCTGGCTGAGGATCGGCACCTTGTCGCGATGGCTGCCGGCCTGTTTCATGAGCTTGCGGTTTTCACGCTTGAGGCGGTTTTTTTCCAGCGCCTCATCTGTCAGCCTGCGCACTTCCTCCGCGCGGATGGGCTTGTCCAGGCAGTAAAACGCGCCTTGCCGCATGGCCTCGACCGCGGATTCCAGGGTGACGCGGTGGCCGATCAGGATGACCTCGGTGTCCGGATGCTTTTCGCGGCAGCGTTTCAGGATCTGCATGCCGTCAACCTTGTCCATGCGCAGTTCGCAGAGCACGACGTCGAAAGCCTGCTTCTCCAGCAGGGACAGGGCGTTGCCGCCGCTCTGGGTGGCGGTGACGGCATGCCCTTCTTTTCTCATGGCGTGCTCCAGATTCTTCATGGCGTTCTTGTCATCGTCCACGATCAAAATCCGGGCGCTGCCGGCATTCATGTCTGCCGGCCAGGAGCTTGGCATGCGCGGCATCCTTCCGAGTGTTTAAATATGCAATACATCCTATTTATCCGCAACATTCTGGTCAAGAATAATTTAACCAATATTTAACAATGTTTGCGGAAGGGTGGGAGGGCCATTCCCTGAATTCCCGTTCTGGATATTGCAACTTTCAACAAGTCAGATTGATGCCGATCCATAGTGTTTTTATATAACATAATGATTTTTAATGGATATTTATGGTTTTTAGCGGCTGGCACGTTTGCTGCACTTAATTTAGCCAATTTTTTGTAATGGGCCCCCAGGGATGACCCACCCCGGCAAACAACGAACCGTATTGCTCGCCGTCCGTGAAGGACATGTCGACCCCCGCTTGCTGACCTCTGCCGTGGCGCTGTGCCGCCGCCTCGAGGCCGACCTCGAGATTCAGGTCATTTCAGGCAGTTCGGCCCTGCCACCTGAACTGAAAGACTTTCTCGATTCGCTGCGCGCGGCGGGCCTGCCTTACAGCCTTGATTTCAAGGCGACCCTGCGCCGACGTGACCTGGTCAACTATGCCAACGCCCACGAGAACATCGCAGCCGTGGTGATCGATTCCCGCGAAGGCTGGGAAGCCCTCGCGCTGGATCGCAGCAGCGATCCTTGGAAACACCTGGCCTGCCCGCTGGTGACCGCCGCGTCGCCTGAGAAAAAACAGCAAAGCTGATGACTTTACGAATCCGATTTCATATCCAACCAACCTAGAACACGCCATGCCTGCTTACCTGACCAAATTCCTGCCCTTCCTTCGCTGGTTCCCCATGAGAGGGGACACGCTCAAGGCCGACTTCATTGCCGGCATTACCGTTGCACTGGTGCTGATCCCGCAATCGATGGCCTACGCGCAGCTCGCTGGCCTGCCCGCCTACTACGGCCTGTACGCCGCCTTCCTGCCTGTGGCGATAGCGGCGATGTGGGGCAGCTCCCACCAGCTGGGCACGGGCCCGGTGGCGGTGGTCTCGCTGCTGACGGCGTCTTCACTGGCGGTGCTGGCGGCGCCCGGCTCGGAGCAATTCGTGGCGCTCGCCATCATGCTGGCGCTGCTGGTCGGCATCATCCAGTTGCTGCTGGGCGTATTCAAGTTGGGCGTGATCGTGAACTTCCTGTCGCACCCGGTCATCGTCGGCTTTACCAACGCCGCGGCGATCATCATTGCGCTGTCGCAGGTGTCCAAATTGTTCGGCGTGCCGATGGGCCGCAGCGAGCATTTCATCAACGACATCATTGGCGTGTTCAAGCTGATCGGCGATACACACATGATGACGCTGGTGATGGGCGTGATTGCCATCGCCATCATGTGGAGCGTCAAGAAATATGCGCCCAAGCTGCCTGGCGTGCTGATTGCCGTGGTGGTGACGACCCTGTTGTCCTGGTCCATGGGTTTCGAACGCAATGCCAAGGGCAACGTTGGCCAGATTGCCGATACCGAACTGCAGACCGCGGTCCAGCATGGCATGGCCGCCGCCAAGCGCGTCGATGACCTGAATTCGCAGATTGCGGAAAAGTCGAACGCGCTCAAGGCCGCCCAGAAAACCTCGGAGGAACCGAGCATGGGCATCGTGCAATCCGAAGCCGAGCTGGCGCTTCTGCGCATTGATTTGCGTGACGCGGAGGCTGTCCTGTCAAAGGAAAAGGCCGCGCTGCGCCACCTGGAAGTGGTGCGCAGCATGGATGCGAACGGCGAAACCCAGGCCATTTACCCCGTCGACAAGGTGCCGCAGGGCGTATCGCTTGATGAGACACGCTATCGCCTGCGCAAGCTGAGCGCCAAGGGCTTTCAGTTGGTGGGCGGTGGCGAGGTGGTGGGCACCATTCCCGAAGGTCTGCCCAGCATCCAGATGCCTCATCTGAATCTGGATGCGCTGGGCACGCTGCTCTCTGCCGCGTTGGTGATTTCGCTGGTCGGCTTCATGGAGGCGATCTCGATTGCCAAGGCCATTGCCGCGAAGACCAAGCAGCGGCTTGACCCCAACCAGGAGCTGATCGGCCAGGGCCTGTCCAATATCGTTGGCAGCATGACCCAGGCCTTCCCCGTGTCCGGCTCGTTCTCGCGCTCCGCGGTCAACATGAACTCCGGCGCCAAGACCGGCCTGAGCTCGGTGATCACGGCGATTTTCGTGCTGCTGACCCTGCTGTTCCTGACGCCGCTGCTGTACCATCTGCCGCAGGCCGTGCTGGCGGCGATCATCATCATGGCGGTGATCGGCCTGGTCAATTTCAAGGCGGTGAAGCATGCCTGGGAAGCCAGCAAGCACGACGGCGTCGCCGCAGTGGTGACCTTCATCGCCACGCTGGCCTTTGCCCCGCACCTCGACAACGGCATCATCGTCGGCGCGGGCCTGGCCCTCGGCCTCTACCTTTATCGCACCATGTCGCCGCGCGTCGCCATCCTTGGCCGCTACAGCGATGGCACGCTGCGCGACCTCAAGGTCAATCCGGGCCTGCCGACCAGCCATCACATGGTGGCGATCCGTTTCGACGGTTCACTGTATTTCGCAAACGTTTCCTACTTCGAAGATGCGGTGCTGGAAGCCGTGTCCAACCACCCGCAGGCCAAGTACATCCTGGTCGTGGCCAACGGCATCAACCAGCTCGACGCCTCTGGCGAGGAAGTCATCCACCACCTGATCGATCGCCTGAAGAGCGCAGGCGTCACGCTGGTCTTTAGCGGGCTCAAAAAGCAGGTACTGGACGTGATGCGCGCCACCGGCCTGTACGAGGTCATCGGCGAGAACCGGATTTTCGCAACGGAAGATCTGGCGATTGCCTCGATATACGAGCAACTGGGAGAGGAGGGCGCAGATGATCTGTTTTGCGCGGTCCCCCCGGCCCGCTGAACCCTAAGCTCACCCATCACCCATACTTATAAACTGAGGACATAAAACGATGGATTTTCTACCTGCAAGCTGGAGGCACTACACGGCCGGCCTTTTAAAGGCCGACCTGACCGCGGGCCTCATCGTCGCGGTGGTTTCGATTCCGCTGGGCCTGGCATTCGCCATCGCGTCCGGCGCCGAGCCCATCCAGGGCCTGATCACTTCGGTGGTGGCCGGCTCGCTGATCGCAGCATTCGGCGGATCGCGCTATCAGATTTCCGGCGCAGCCGCGGCGCTGATCCCGGTTCTGGCCGCCATCTCGCTGACTTCAGCGAATGGCTTCCAGGATGTGATGATCGCCAGCATGATTGCGGGCGTGCTGCTGATCGCAATGGGCCTGCTGCGCTTTGGCAAGCTGATCGAATACATTCCGTATCCGGTCATTCTGGGTTTCACTTCCGGCATTGCCATCAGCATCATCGGCACCCAGGTCAACAACGTAATCGGCCTGGTAGCGCGCGACGATGCCGGTGCGCGGATATTCAACGCCGAGGGCATGGTCAAGCTGCTTCCCAAGCACGAGTTCTTCCATCAAAACATGCTGGAGACGCTCGGCCACATCACTAATCTCAATGGCTGGGCAGTGGCGCTCACCCTGATCACCATCGTGTCGATCAAATACGGGCCGAAGCTGCCTTATCTCGCGCGCGTGCCCGGTGCGCTCATTGGCCTGCTGGTCGGCACCATCCTCGCCATTGCGCTCGCCTTTCCGGTGGAAACCATTGCCAGTCTGTTCGGGCCGGTTCCCTCGTCGCTTCCGGCGCCCAGCCTGCCGCAAGTGAGCTTCACGCATTTGCTTGAGCTCGTGCGTCCGGCTTTCACCATCGCCATCCTGGTTGGCGTTGAAGCGCTGTTGTCCGCCGTGGTGGCGGACAACATGAGCGGCGATCGCCACAACTCCAATCGCGAGCTTCTGGCGCAGGGCGCTTCCAACATCTTGTCTCCGCTGTTCGGCGGCATGCCGGCCACTGGCGTGATTGCCCGCACCGGCACCAACATCATGAGCGGCGCCAGGACGCGCGTGGCGGGCTTCTCGCATGCCGTGATCGTGCTGCTCATTGTCTTCGCCGCCGCACCGCTGGCCAGCCAAGTGCCCATGGCCGTGCTGGCAGCGATCCTGATCATGGTGGCCATCAAGCTGGGTGAATTCCACCATGCCAAGCATTTGCTCAAGCATGCGCCGGGCGCTGACCGCGCTGTTTACCTGGCGACAGTGTCGCTGACCGTGTTCATCGATCTGACCGTGGCCATCGAGATCGGCATGGTCCTGGCGTCCTTCCTGTTCATCAAACACATGAGCGAGAACGTGCCGGAGGAGCTTGATCTGGCTGGAAACAGCGGCTATGCGGGACTGGTCAACAGGGAAGGCGTTTGTCCGCAAACCATGTTCCATGAAGCGCACGGCCCGCTGTTCTTCGGCGTGGCCAAGGCATTCGAGCGCAAGGTCTGCAACGACATGGTCTGTGCCAAGCCATCGGTGGCGGTGCTGAGGATGATGAAGGTATCGATGATGGACACCACCGGGCAGCGCGCGCTCGAAGGTATTCTGTATCAGGCCAAACGCGAGGAGCGCCACATCATCTTTACCCGCGCCAATCCACAAGTCGCGGGCATGCTCCAGGACCTGCAGGAAGACGGGCTGCTTGGACAGGATGCCATTGTTCAGAACACCGACCAGGCGATCAAGACTGCGATGAAGTACATGGATCCGGACATCTGCCGCGTGTGCACCAGCCGTATCTTCCTGGAGTGCAGCAGTCAGCCGGGTGGCGAAAATTACCGCGAAACCAAGACGGCCTGATCCGTTTGCGGCCGTTCGCCGGCGACCATTCGTCGGCGGCGGCTAACCTGTCCTTGCCCGGCGTTTAACATGGCGTTAACGTATTCTCTGTCAAAATTTTGGCTAACGAGACTATGTGAGGCCAATCATGATACGCAGAAACCCATCCGGGCATTTGCCAGAGGTGCACGAAACCGCTTTTGTTGATCCCACCGCGATACTGTGCGGCAAGATCGTTGTCGAGGAAAATGTTTTCATCGGGCCCTACGCGGTGATCCGTGCCGACGAAGTGGACGACAACGGCGAGATGGAACCGATCGTGATCGGCGCCCACTCCAACATCCAGGACGGCGTAGTGATCCATTGCAAGGCAGGTGGCGGGGTCAGCATCGGGCGCAGCAGTTCGATCGCGCATCGCTCCATCGTGCATGGCCCCTGCAGGGTGGGGGACAACGTGTTCATCGGCTTCAATTCGGTGCTCTTCAACTGTACCGTCGGCAACGGTTCGGTCGTGCGCCACAATTCCGTGGTGGAAGGCTGTGATGTGCCGGCCGGCTTCTATATTCCCTCCACGGCCAATATCCACTCAGACGATGATCTTGCAAAGATCGAGCGCGTCACGCCTGATGTCAGCGGCTTTTCCGAAAGCGTCGCGCAGGCCAACATCGAACTGGTCAAGGGCTATAAGCGCATTCGCAACGAGTTCTGAGCGGGGAAGGCTGCGTTTTTCGCAGCCAATAACCTGTTCTTGACCTGGGTTTAACCGCGCGTTAACGCGTGTTTTGCCACACTCCAGATACTGTTCAGGCTGGAGTTTTGCTATGTATGTCGCACATCCGCGCCCGGGTGGCCTGCGTTTTTCCCCCAATTGGACACGGCTGCTCCCTTTTTTGCGCTGGCGGGATCGGGTAACCCGCGCCACCACGCGCGACGATCTTCTGGCCGGCCTGACCGGCGCGCTGATCGTTTTGCCACAGGCCGTGGCCTTTGCCATCATTGCCGGGCTGCCGCCCGAATACGGACTGTATGCGGCCATGGCGCCAGCCATCGTGGCAGCGCTTTTCGGATCGAGCTGGCATCTGGTATCCGGGCCCACGACGGCGATTTCCATTGCCGTGTTTGCCTCGGTCAGCCCCTACGCCACGCCGGGCACGCCCGAGTTCATCAGCCTCGTCCTCACCATGACCTTCCTCACCGGCGTGTTCCAGCTAGCGCTGGGACTCGCGCGCATGGGCGTGCTGGTGAATTTCATCTCGCATACCGTGGTGATCGGCTTTACCGCAGGCGCTGCGCTGCTGATTGCCGGCAGTCAGATCAAGAACTTCTTCGGCGTGGACATCCCGCGCGGCACACCCTTCTTCAATACGCTTGAACTGTTCGCGCTGAATCTCGACGGCATCAATTATTACGTTCTTGCCGTGAGCCTGATTACGCTGATTTCCGGCATTCTGTCCAAGCGCTACGCGCCCAAGTTGCCCTACATGATCGTCGCCATGGTGGTGGGCAGCCTGTTCGCAGTTGTACTCAACGCCCGCTACGGCGATGCGGTCACGCAAATCCGTACGGTCGGCGTGCTGCCATCCGGGCTACCGCCATTTTCCATGCCGGATTTCTCGTTCCATGGCCTGTCGCAGATGCTGTTCCCGTCGCTGATCATCACCATGCTGGCGCTGACGGAAGCGGTTTCTATTTCCCGCGCCATCGCCACGCGCTCGGGGCAGCACATCGACGGCAACCAGGAGTTCATCGGGCAGGGCCTGTCGAACATCGTGGGCAGCTTCTTTTCGGGCTATGCAGCATCGGGCTCCTTCAACCGCAGCGGCGTCAATTACGCGGCCGATGCCAGAACGCCGCTCGCTGCGGTTTACGCATCGCTTTTCCTGGTGCTGATCCTTTTGATGGTGGCGCCGCTTGCCGCCTATCTGCCCTACGCAGCCATGGCGGGAATTCTCTTCCTGGTGGCCTGGAGCCTGATCGATTTCCACCACATCAG
>DAIMZB010000007.1:18075-32552 GCA_036734185.1 Thiobacillaceae bacterium
CCACATCAGCCTGCTGCCAAAAGTCAGCCTGCAGGAAACGGTCGTGCTGTGGGTGACGCTGATTGGCACCCTGATCGACCTGGAGAAAGGCATCTTCTTCGGCATCGCTCTTTCCCTCGTGCTTTACCTGTACCGGACTTCGCGGCCGCGCCTGGAAACGGTGGTGCCCGACAGCGACCCCGAGAGCTACCACTATGTTCCGGCAGATGACCGGCCGGAGTGTCCGCAAATAAAAATGCTGCGCCTGAACGGTTCCATCTTCTTCGGTGCGGTCGCGCACCTGCAACAGCAATTGCAGGAAATGCAGGAGGCGCATCCGGAGCAGAAGCATCTGCTGATCATGTCCAGCGGCATCAATTTCGTTGACCTGGCCGGCGCCGAGCTTCTGGCGGAAACCGCCAGGCATCAGACCCGTTCCGGCGGCAGCCTCGGCTTCTACCGCATGAAGCCGACAGTGGCCGAGAACCTGCGCAAGGGCGGGTTCATGAAGGACATTGGCGAGCAGAACCTTTACCCGGCCAAATCGCGTCCGGCAGAAGTCCTGTTTCCGCGGCTGGACAAATCCATCTGCGAGAAGTGCCCGCACCGGCTGTTCCGGCCCTGCCGCGAAATGCCGGCACTTGCGGATTCCAGACCCCATGCTTGATCAAAGGAGCCCCTCCATGAAAGCCTATAAACGCATTCTGGTGCCCATCACCTCCGCCGGCCATGGCGAAATGCTGCTGGAGCGCGCGGCCGAAATCGTGCAGGGGCAGCGCGCGCAGATGATGGTGGTGCGCATCCTGGACACTCGCAGCGGCATCGAACCCGACGGCCCGGCGGCTTCACTGCCCGGAGAGGCGGCTGCCCGACGCGCACCGGATGCGAGAAAGCACCTGGACCTGCAGCTGGCGCGCATGAATCTGGGCTGGGTTGAGGCCAGGGTGGTGTGGGGGGAGCCCAAGACTCTGCTGGCCGATCTCGTGCGCAACTGGGAGCCGGACCTCATCGTTGCCTGTTCCGGCTACCCGGCCTACGGACCGATGGAGGGGGCGGACACGCTCGTGGTGGATTGCGGAGGGCTGTTCAAGCGGCTGTCCGGCATGCTCCACCACCCCGCGCCGCGCCATGCCTGAATAGGGTCCTCCGGCTGCGCTGGAAAAACCTTGCTGGACTCGGCGCCGCGCTTGAAGTAAAAAGATGTCCGATCATTCGAGACAACTTTTTGCTCACCCATGCGCGAACCCGAGGCCATTTCCGTTCTCCTCGTCGAAGACAACCCGGACCTGGCGGCCAACGTCGCCGATTACCTGGAAGCCAGGGGCTACCTGGTCGATGTGGCGATGGACGGTGTCACCGGCCTGCATCTGGCCGTCAGCCAACCCCACGACGCGATCATTCTCGACCTGATGCTGCCCGGCATTGACGGCCTGACGCTGTGCCGGCGCTTGCGCCAGGACGCCAATTCTGCCGTGCCTGTGCTGATGCTGACCGCACGAACCACGCTGGATGACAAGGCGGCGGGCTTCAGCGAGGGGGCGGACGATTATCTGGTCAAGCCGTTCGAGCTGCGCGAGCTGGACTTGCGCCTGCGCGCGCTGACACGCCGCGTGCGCGCAGGCACGGCACAGCGCCATCTCAAGGTCGGCGACCTGGTGTTCGATCTCGATACGCTCGCCGTGCAGCGCGCTGGACGGGCAGTCACCCTGACGGCTGTTTCGCTGAAGATACTGGAACTATTGATGAGGCGCTCACCCAGCGTCGTACGCCGCCGCGACATCGAGCAGGCGGTATGGGGCGATTCGCCGCCCGACAGCGACGCCCTGCGCGTGCACATGCATACCTTGCGCTCCGCCATCGATTTCGAAGGCGCACCGCCGCTGCTGTTTACCGTGCGCGGCATTGGCTACCAACTGAAAGCTCCAGATGCATCTGCCGCTTGATCTGCGAGGGCGAGTCGCCCTGTTCTTTGCTGGCTTCGGGGCGCTGGTCAGCGTGGTCATGGCGGTCGGCATGTACCAGGGCGCGCACGACCTCGGACAGCGCCTCATCGACGAGACCCTGTCGGCCGAGCTGGACGATTACATCGCCCGGCGCGAACGCAACCCGGCTTCGCTGCCGCCCTCCACCGTCATCGTTCAGGGCTACGTACGCAAGGCAGGCGACGATGGCGCGGGCCAAGTCCCCAACTATCTGAAGGGATTGCCGCTGGGCCGCCACGACATTTCCCTTGGCACGCTCAGCTACCGTGCTGCCATCATCGAGCGGGCCGGTGAGCGGTATTACCTGCTATACGACACCTCGCTGCAAATCCGCCGCGAGCAGCGTTTTGCCTGGATGCTTGCGCTGATGGCGGCACTCATGACGATGATGTCTGCGTTGGGCGGCGTGTGGCTGTCGCGCACGGTGGTCGCGCCGGTAGCCAATCTCGCGGCCAAGGTGCGGCACCGCAGCCCGGACGACTGGGCGCAGCCCCTGTCCGATGATTTTCCGTCCGGCGAAGTGGGCGAGCTGGCGCGCGTGTTCGACCGCCACCTGATGCGAATGCGCGCCTTCATCGAACGCGAACGCGCTTTCAGCGCCGACATCAGCCACGAACTGCGCACGGCCTTGTCGGTGATCCTGAGCGCGACCGAGGTTTTGCTGGAAGACGAAACGCTCAGCGACAAGCAGCTCACCCGCATCCGGCGGATCAAGCGCGCCGCGCGCGACATGTCGGAGCTGGGCACCGCGCTGCTGCTGATGGTGCGCGAGGAACACGCGGTAACGGCCGGCGGCGGATGCGTGCTGGCCGATGTGGTACGGGAGGTGGTGGAAAAGCAGCGCCATCAGCTTGCCGGCAAGCCGGTCGAGGTGGAACTGCACACCAATCCGGAACTGATCCTGTCAGCCGACCCGGGCCTGGTAGAAATCCTCGTCAGCAACCTGGTGCGCAATGCCTTTTCCTACACCGCGGCAGGCACGGTGGTGATCCTGCAGGACGCGCACTCGCTGACCGTGAGCGACACCGGCAAGGGCATCCCCGAGCAGGCCGTCAAGCAGGTTTTCATCAGGCATTTCCGCGATATGACCAGCGAAGGCGCTGGCATCGGCCTGTCGCTGGTCAAGCGCATTTGCGATCGCTATGGCTGGCAGGTGAAGCTGGAAAGCAGCGAGCAGCAGGGGACTTCGGTCCGCGTTTCCTTCGCCTGAAACAGGCGGGCAGCTAGTCGTCGTCGCCCAGTTCCGGGTTCCAGCCCTTTTCGCGCGCCGCCGCCATGGCCCTGGCATAAATTTCCGTATGCCGCTTTTGCAGGTCGGGCGGCAGGCGGCTGGGCAGATTGGCGTACTTGTCCCATTCCGTACTGATTTTGTCCATCAGCATTTGCATGCGTCCCAGATCCCAGCCAGCGCAGTCTTCGGTGTCAGGGATGAAGCCGAAGACGCGACCATCCAGCACGATGCGGCCCAACTGGGTAATGCCGTGCTGATCGTTGTCGAGTCCTACATAAGTATTGTTCATGTGAACATTCTAGCGGGTCAGCCCGGCATACAGCAGCGGCAATTTTTCCGGCAGCCGCTGCACGTGATCGACGACCATGTAATTCTTTTGGCCGAAGATGCGCGAGACATAGTTGTCGGCGCGCGGATCCAGGCTCATGCAGTAGGTGGTGACGCCATTGCGGGCGACTTCTTCCACGGCCTTCTTGGCGTCGTAGCGCAGGTATTGCGGGTCGCGCACGTCGATGTCCGCCGGCTCGCCGTCGGTGATGACAATGAGCAGCTTCTTCGCCGAGCGCTGCAGCTTGAGGTGGTGGCCGGCGTGACGGATTGCCGCGCCCATGCGGGTTGAAAGCTGGCCGGTCATGCCAGCCAGCCGCGCTTTCGGCTTCTCGTCCCAGTGCTGGTCGAAATCCTTGAAGCGATAGTATTCGACGTCATGGCGGCCGTCCGAGCAGAAACCGTGGATCGCGAACGGATCGCCCACCTTGTTGATGGCATCGGCCAGCAGCACGCAGGCTTGCCGCGTCAGGTCCAGCACCGAATAATCCTGTTCCTGCACGGTGTCGTTTGTCGACTCGGACAAGTCGAGCAGCACCAAGATCGAGAAGTCGCGGGTTTTTCTGACGCTGCGCATCATGATGCGCGGGTCGGGCTGGTTGCCGAGGCGGATGTCCGTAAAGCTTGCGATCGCGGCATTGATGTCGATCTCGTCGCCGTCCTCCAGCTTGCGGATGCGCTGCACGCCCTGTGGCTGCATGGCATCGAGCAGGAACTTCATGCGGTGGATCTCGCGCTTGTACTTCGAGGTGATCTCGTCGATGGCCTGCAGGTCGCCAGATTTGGCGCGCTTTTCCTGCACTGTCGCCCAGGCCGGCCGCTCGAGCTGGATCTGGTAATCCCATTCCGAATAGTGGAACGGATCCGACAGGGGCTCCTTGCCTTCAAGCTCGTTGAACGACTTGCCGCCGCTCTCGTCGCCGATGTTTTCGTAAGGGAACAGCTCGGTGCCGAGCACCCAGATTTCCTCGGCGTCGTCCCCTGCGGTTTCGACGTCGATCTCGTTGGCCATTTCCATCACGCTGACGTATTTGCGTACCTGCCGGACCGTGTCGTAGCCGGCGCTGGCGGCCTTGTCGAAATCGAATTCCTCGAATTCCCAGAAGTAGCGGTTGTCGTCGCGGTAGGGCGCGGTAAGAAGGTCGGTGCGCGGGTTGAACGCAATGCGCTTCTCGGCGAGGCTGTGCGCCAGCTGCGCGCCGACTTCCCACGCAGTCTGGTTGCTGTCGAGCCTGTCCTGCACGGAGGCGAACAACGCGCGGCCTTCCGCAATCCAGGGATCATTGTCCTGATAACGCTCGTCCAGCAGCGCCCGCGCCAAGCGGTTGAGATAGTCGCCCACGCTGTTGCTCATCTCAGGCGTGGCGGTGTGCAACTTGCACCACAGTTGTTTCAGGCCCGGAAAGCGGCGTATCGCCAGGGTTTCAACACGCGCGTCCTCGATGACCGAGATCACCGCCATCTGCAGCGGATTCAGCGCCTCGGCGGAAATCGGCTGCCGGGTTTCAACGATGTGCGCCGCGCAATGCGCAGCGGCGGCGCGATAGAGTTCCAGGCCGGAAACCGGCTCTTCGCCTTCGACCGTCCAGTCGTCATAGGCGTCCGGCAGGTGCAGCAGGTAATCCTCGATATAGGGCCGGTAGCCTTCACGGGCCTCGAAGTCGCCAGAGGTCGGGCGCATGAAGAAATCGCGGGCCCACAGCGCGCGAAGGTACATGTTGATGCGGCGCTGTACGTCCACCAGCAGCGTACCCTTGCGTTCCTTTTGCAGCATCGCCAGCGATTCTTTTGACTCAAGCCCGAAGTACTTGATCTGCTCCTCGTAGTTGGTGCGGTGCGCGTGCGCGCCCCAAAGCGCCCAGCGCCGGAGCCCGCCCAGGGTGAGGTGCTGGAACAGCACTTCGAGCTTGTCGAGCATCGGACGCACGCCGCGCGGCGCCTGTGCGAGCAGGGTATTGATGAACTGCAGGTACTTGAGAAACAGCTCTGCGTCACCCAGCCGGTTGGCTGCGGTTGGCGCGCTGGCGAGCAGAAGCTCGATCACCGCGCCCGAGGTTTTCGAGGCCAGCATGAGTGAGGCGGTGGCCAGATCTGCCACCACGTCCTCGCCCACTTCCTTGGCCACCTGTGGCGCCTGCTCGATCCAGGTTTCGACCAGGGAATCGCCGCGCCCCAGCCCGCGGATAGCCGACATTCCCTTAAGGTAATTGTCGATCCCGCGCGGCGAGAACACCTTGGTGGCCTCATGCCAGTTGGCATCGAGCGCAGCCTGGCTGTGCGGCGACAGGTCTTCCAGCAGTTCGGCGTAGTCGGCCAGGTTGATACTCATGGTTTGTCTGCTTCGGATTCGGGATCAGAAGAAGGTGCTGACAGCGGCATCCAGCGCGTCGCGCATGTCGGGGTCGTCGGTAATCGGGCGCACTAGGGCCACGCGGCTTGCGGCCTGCGGGTTTACGCCCTTGGCGATGAGCGAGCCGGCGTAAATCAGCATGCGGGTGGACAGGCCCTCGTCGAGGCCATGCCCCTTGAGGTTGCGCGAACGCTCGGCAATCGACACCAGCTTGCCAGCGATTTCGTGCGACACCCCGGACTCGTGCGCAACGATCTCGGTTTCGATGTCGTGCGAGGGATAGGTGAAGTCGAGGCCGCCGAAGCGCTGCTTGGTCGACTGTTTGAGATCCTTCATCAGGCTCTGGTAGCCGGGGTTGTAGGAAATCACAATCTGGAAGTCGGGGTGGGCGTTGATCAGCTCGCCCTTTTTTTCCAGCGGCAGCACGCGGCGGTTGTCGGTCAGCGGGTGGATCACCACGGTGGTGTCCTGGCGCGCCTCGACGACTTCGTCGAGGTAGCAGATCGCGCCATGGCGAGCGGCGATGGCGAGCGGACCGTCCTGCCACTCGGTGCCGGAGGCGGACAGCAGGAAGCGGCCGACCAGGTCGGAAGCGGTCATGTCTTCGTTACAGGCGACGGTGATCAGCGGCTTGTTGAGCTTGTGGGCCATGTACTCGACGAAGCGCGTCTTGCCGCAGCCGGTGGGACCTTTCAGCATCATGGGCATGCGCACCGAATAGGCGGCCTCGAACAGTTCCACCTCGTCGGCGACAGGGCGGTAGTAGGGGGCCATGCTGATGCGGTACTGCTCGATAATGCTGCTCATGCTATCTCCTTGAAAGGAAAGTTATTTGTCTACGAATGCCGCCAGCGGCAATTGTTCGGCGGCATGCGTGGGCAAACAAAAACCCCCGCTACGCGATTCGCGCAGCGGGGGTCGTTACATCAACCGCCGCGCGATTTAAACAGTCTTGCCGCGGTAGATAACCATCGACGCGCCCTGGCTCTGCGAGAAGTTGTCATAGCCAATCAGACGGACGTGGTTGTTCGGGTTGGCCTTGTGGCAGGCGTCGGCTTCAGCCAGCACGCGTTCCACATCGGTCTCGCCAAACATCGGCAGCTTCCACATGTACCAGTAGGAATCCATCATGTGCTCGGGCTCGATGTGCTCGATTGCGGGGTTCCAGCCCTTCTTCACCAGGTACTCGACCTGCTTCTTGATGCTGTCCTTGTCCATGGCGGGCAGGTAGGAGAAGGTCTCGAATTTGCGGCTGGCGGGGTCGCTCAGACGGCTTTTGTAATCCATTACTTCAGACATTTCATATCCTTTCGATTCGGTATCTGGGTCCCGGCCGGCGCATGGCGCGCGTCCGGGATGTCCTTGCAGCGGGGCCGCGAATTACTTGTGGGCGACGTCCAGTTTGTCGACGGTGTCGAACTCGAACTTGATCTCTTTCCAGGTTTCCATGGCGATTCTCAGTTCGGGGCTGTTCTTGGCGGCTTCGGTCAGGATGGCCTTGCCTTCCTTCTCGACGGCGATGCCCTTGTTGCGCGCTTCCACGCAGGCTTCCAGCGCGACGCGGTTGGCGGCGGCGCCAGCGGCGTTGCCCCAGGGGTGGCCGAGCGTGCCGCCACCGAACTGCAGCACGGAGTCGTCACCGAAGATGGTGACCAGTGCGGGCATGTGCCACACGTGGATGCCACCGGAAGCAACCGGCATCACACCAGGCATGGAGCCGAAGTCCTGATCGAAGAAGATGCCGCGCGAACGGTCTTCCTTGATGAAACTGTCGCGCATGCAATCGATCCAGCCCAGGGTCGCTTCGCGGTCGCCTTCCAGCTTGCCGACCACGGTGCCAGAGTGCAGGTGGTCGCCGCCGGACAGGCGCAGGACCTTGGTCAGGACGCGGAAGTGGATGCCGTGGTGCGGGTTGCGGTCCAGCACGGCGTGCATGGCGCGGTGGATGTGCAGCAGCATGCCGTTGTTGCGGCACCAGTTGGCCAGGCCGGTGTTGGCCGTCAGGCCGCCGGTCAGGTAGTCGTGCATGATGATGGGGGCGCCGATTTCCTTGGCGAACTCGGCACGCTTGTACATCTCTTCCGGCGTGGGGGCGGTCACGTTCAGGTAGTGGCCCTTGCGCTCGCCAGTCTCGCGGATAGCTTTTTCGGTCGCTTCCTGGACGAAGGCGAAACGGTCGCGCCAACGCATGAAGGGCTGGCTGTTGACGTTCTCGTCGTCCTTGGTGAAGTCGAGGCCGCCGCGCAGGCACTCATACACGGCACGGCCGTAGTTCTTGGCGGACAGGCCGAGCTTGGGCTTGATGGTGCAGCCCAGCAGGGGACGGCCGTATTTGTTCATGATGTCGCGCTCGACCTGAATGCCCTGGGGCGGGCCGCCGCAGGTTTTCACGTAGGCGATGGGGAAGCGGATGTCTTCCAGGCGCAGGGCGCGCAGGGCCTTGAAGCCGAACACGTTGCCGACCAGCGAGGTCAGCACGTTGACCATGGAGCCTTCTTCGAACAGGTCGATCGGATAGGCCACGAAGGCGTAGAAGCAGGTGTCGTCGCCGGGCACGTCTTCGATGCGATAGGCGCGGCCCTTGTAGTAGTCGAGGTCGGTCAGCAGGTCGGTCCAGACGGTGGTCCAGGTGCCGGTGGACGATTCGGCGGCCACGGCGGCGGCCACTTCTTCGCGGTCCACGCCCGGCTGGGGGGTGATCTTGAACACGGCCAGGATATCGGTATCCAGCGGCGTGTACTCGGGCATCCAGTAAGTCTGCCGGTATTCCTTCACGCCGGCGTTATAGGTTTTTACAGCCATGATTTCCTCCTAAAGTAAGGGGTCGGGTTCCCGCGTAACGCCACAGCGGGTTACACGATCCCGGCATAATGCAGAAAACAATCCATCAATAACAGTCTTTTTTTTCTATTCCGAACATAGAGTATTATCTATATTAGCCAAACCCTGTAAAACGAAGACCATGCGCCATGCCACCTTCCGCCAGCTGGAAATCTTCGAGGCCATCGCCCGTCTGGGCAGCTTTACCAAGGCCTCCGAAGAACTCCACCTCACCCAGCCTACGGTTTCCATGCAGATCAAAAAACTCACCGATACCGTCGGTGCGCCGCTGCTCGAGCAGGTCGGAAAAAAAGTCCAGCTCACCGACGTCGGCCGCGATCTGGTCAAGGCGGCGCGTGAAGTCTTCAGCACACTCGACGGCTTCGCCATGTCGGTGGCCGAACGGCAGGGCATGAAGAAGGGCCGGCTGAAACTCATGGCCATTACCACCGCCTCGTATTTCGCGCCGCGCCTTTTGGGCGAATTCTCCAGGCTCTACCCCGGCATCGAGGTCGTCCTGCGCGTGAACAACCGCGAAAAGCTGCTGGCCAGCGTAGCGGACAATCCCGATGACCTCTATATATTAGGACGGCCACCGGACGATATCGACGTCGTCGCCACGCCTTTTCTGGAGAACCCGATTGTGGTGCTGGCACCGCCCGACCACCCCTTGGCCGGCGAGAAGAACATTCCCTTGAAGCGCCTGGCACAGGAGCCCTGGCTCATGCGCGAAGCCGGTTCCGGCACGCGGATTGCGATTGAAAAACTCTTTTCAAGCAAGGGCATGGAACTGAAGCCGCGACTGGAACTGGGCAGCAACGAGGCAATCAAGCAGGCCATTCTCTCCGGCCTGGGCATCTCGGCCCTGTCCGCCCATACCCTTGCGCTCGACCAGGTTGGCCAGTTCGCGGTGCTCGATGCCGAAGGTTTCCCCATCATGAGCCACTGGTATGTGGTCTACCCTACTGCCCGCCCGCCTTCGCTGGTGGCGCGGACTTTCCTGGATTTCCTGCTCGGGCAGGAAGAGAGAATCGCCAGTGTGATGCGGGCAGGCAAGCCCTGAGAAAGAGGGTGGGCGACAAGCCTCGCCCTGAGCCTGCCTGTTTCCAGCTCAGGCCAAATTCCGGAAAAACGCTGAGGCATTCCCCGTCATGGAACCGCCTATTCGCTGGCTGTTTGTCGGTGCACAAGCACCGTCAAGCGCGCGGGTTGGAGGTGAGTCGTGCGTCGAGCACTTCTTCCAGGGCACTCAGGACGGAGCCCATCACCAGTCCCGCGCAGTGGTGATACAGAAATAATTCGCAGGCTACCGGCTCGGTCAGGTTGTCCCGCCCGCCGCTGGAAAACGACCGCCAGGCGAGGACCAGCTGATCCTCGGCAAGGCTGTCCACGCAATACCATGCATCGTCGGCCAGCACCATCTCCAGACCGCGATGCCGCGGCAAATCGACGCGCAGCGGCTTGCCGAGCCGGATCAGGGCAAGCCGCACACGGTTGTAGCACGCCGCCGGGATCACTTTGGGCATGACGCGCAGGGGCTGCGGATTGTCCGGTACGGGGCGCATGGCTATCCGATGCGGGTTGCGCCGAGGCCTTTCATAGCGATCCACCGGGGTCGCTGTCGGCCTTGCCGTCGGTGAACACGCGGCTGGCCAGGATGTCTTCAGCCTCGATGGTCATGAGGTCGGTTTTGGACAGGGTTTTCGAGGTGCGGGCGAACAGGCGGTTGGCCTGGCGCAGGCGCGCGCGGTCGAGCGCGTTGCGCACCGAGCGCGCATTGGCGAAATGTTCGAGCGTCATGCGCAGGGTCAGATATTTGAAAAACGCCTTCTCCGCGTCTGCGCTGAAACGATAGCTCTGCGCCGCCAGCATCAGCTTGGCGATTGCCAGCAGTTCCTCGGCGCTGTAGTCGGGAAAGTCGATGTGATGGGCGATGCGCGAGCGCATGCCGGGATTGCTGTGGAAGAACTTGTCCATGCGGTCATTGTAGCCGGCAAGGATCACCACGAGGTCCTCGCGGTTGTTCTCCATCACCTGCAGCAGGATTTCGATCGACTCGGCGCCGTAGTCGCGTTCGTTCTCCGGTTTGTACAGATAGTAGGCCTCGTCGATGAAGAGCACGCCGCCCATCGCCTTCTTGATGACTTCCTTGGTCTTGGGCGCGGTGTGGCCTATGTACTGGCCGACCAGGTCGTCGCGTGTGACCGACACCAGATGGCCTTCGCGCACGTAGCCCAGGCGATGCAGGATCTCGGCCATGCGCAGGGCCACGGTGGTCTTGCCGGTACCCGGATTGCCGGTGAAGCTCATGTGCAGCGTCGGCGTTTCGGATGTCAGCGCGAACTGCCTGCGTAGCCGGTCGACCAGGAGCAGCGCCGCGATTTCGCGGATGCGCGTCTTGACGGGTTTCAGCCCGATCAGTTCGCGGTCGAGCTTGTCGAGCACTTCCTGGACATTGGAGGCCCGGAACTCGGCGTCGAGATCGACCGCGGCGTCGTCCGCCAGGATCGAGGGCTCTTGGGTTTCCCGCTTGTTCGTGTCATTCATGCGCACACTCCGCTGGTCCCGCTGGCGTCGCCGCATCCGGCTTCGATGGTTGCGACGGCACCATGCTGTCGATCATGTCTGTTTTCGGCCGGCGGCGCATGGCCGTCCTTCGCCATGCGCCGGGCACATCGGCCGCTCAATAGCGCTCGCCTTCCGGCTTGTCGGCGGCATAGGCATGCACGGTGTAATGGATGGTGCGGCCGGGGCCTTCCTGCCGCACCACACCGAAGCCCGGTTCCTTCTGCGGCCGGTTAACCAGAAACGACATGCGGGGCGATTCGACGCCGCGCGAACTGTCGAATGCGGTCACGCGGATGTAGCAGTTCGGGAAGGTCTTGCGGCAGTTGTTCACCTCCATCAGGATCCCGGCCGGGTCCTTGAGGTCGAACATGGGCATGCCGAACATTTCCCAGTAGGTGTTGCGCGGATGCGGATCGTCGGTGTACTCGACGTTGACTGCCCAGCCATGGTTGAGCGCGTACTTGATCTGCGCGGTGATCTGCGCGTCGGTCAGGTCGGGCAGGAACGAGAACTGGCCTTGCGTGAGACGGTTGCCTGGATTGCTCATCATGATGGTCTCTCCTTGGTAGGTTAAGCGCGGCGATTCAGACGCTGGCGGTCGTGGTGGGAACGAAGTCGGCCGTGTCGGTCGAGGCGTAGTTGAAGGTGATGTCCTTCCAGGTGTCGAGCGCGGCCTTGAGCGGCGTGCACCACTTGGCCGCGGCTTCGAGTATCTGCGGCCCCTCGTTCCAGATGTCGCGGCCTTCGTTGCGCGCGAGCACCATCGCCTCGAGCGCCACCCTGTTCGCCGTCGCGCCGGCCTGGATGCCCATCGGGTGGCCGATGGTGCCGCCGCCAAACTGCAGGATCACGTCTTCGCCGAGATAGGTCAGCAGCTGGTGCATCTGGCCGGCGTGGATGCCGCCCGAGGCGACCGGCATCACCTTGTTGAGCGACGCCCAGTCCTGGTCGAAGAACAGGCCGTTTTCCAGGCTCGTCGGCGTGTGCGTTTCGCGCAGCGTGTCGTAGAAGCCCTTGATCATCAGCGGGTCGCCCTCGAGCTTGCCGACCACGGTGCCGGCGTGGATGTGGTCGACGCCGGCCATGCGCATCCACTTGCAGATCACGCGAAAGTTCATGCCGTGGTTCTTTTGCCGCGAGTAGGTGGAATTCCCGGCGCGGTGCAGGTGCAGGATCATGTCGTTCTTGCGCGCCCACTTCGCCATGCTCTGTATGGCGGTGTAGCCGATCACCAGGTCGATCATGACGATGACCGACCCCAGGCTCTTGGCGAACTCGGCGCGCTCGTACATCTCCTCCATCGTGCCGGCGGTGACGTTGAGGTAATGGCCCTTGACCTCGCCCGTCGCCGCCGAGGCCTTGTTCACCGCTTCCATGCAATAAAGGAAACGGTCGCGCCAGTGCATGAAAGGCTGAGAGTTGATGTTCTCGTCATCCTTCACGAAGTCGAGGCCGCCCTTCAAGGCCTCGTACACGACACGCCCGTAGTTGCGGCCGGACAATCCCAGTTTCGGCTTGGTCGTCGCGCCCAGCAGCGGCCGGCCGAATTTGTCGAGGCGCTCGCGCTCGACCACGACGCCGGTCGCCGGGCCCTGGAAGGTCTTGAGGTAGGCGACCGGGATGCGCATGTCCTCCAGACGCAGCGCTTTGACCGCCTTGAAGCCGAAAACGTTGCCGATGATCGATGCGGTGAGGTTGGCGATCGAACCGGGCTCGAACAGGTCGAGGTCGTAGGCGATGTAGGCGAAATACTGCGCTTCGTTCTTCGTGCCCGCGCCGGTGTTCGGCACCGGATCGACGCGGAAGGCCTTGGCGCGGTAGAGCTCGCAGGCGGTGAGGCGGTCGGTCCACACCACGGTCCAGGTCGCGGTCGACGATTCTCCCGCAACCGCGGCAGCGGCCTCTTCCGGATCGACGCCTTCCTGCGGCGTGATGCGGAACAGCGCAATGATGTCGGTGTCCTTGGGTTTGTAGCCCGGTTCCCAGTAGCCCATCTTCTTGTACGGGATGACCCCCGACTTGTAACGTTCCTTGCCTTCCTTGATGGTTTCCGATGCCATGGTCTTTCTCCAGAAGTTGAACAAAAGCCGCGCGGGGTGCGTGGTGTCGTGGCGGCAATACCCCTCTTGTTGAGAAGGTTTGCACCGGTGCGGTTGTGAAGATGATGCGAAATGCTAAACATCAATAACAGTCAAATTTTTCAATCAATTCGATAGACGAAAGACGATCATTGAGGAGCAAGCAATGCGACACAGCACCTTGAGACAACTGGAAGTGTTCGAAGCAATTGCCCGGCTGGGAAGTTTTACGCGCGCGGCGGAGGAGCTTTTTCTCACCCAGCCGACTGTGTCGATGCAGATCAAGAAACTGACCGACGCTGTGGGTCTGCCGCTGTTTGAACAGATCGGCAAGAAGATCTATCTCACCGACGCCGGGCGCGAGCTGCAGCAGACGTGCGGCGGCATCTTCGAGCACTTTTCGCGTTTCGAAATGGCGATTGCCGACATGAAAGGCCTCAAGAAGGGAACGATCCGGCTCGCCGTCGTCACCACCGCAAAATATTTTGCGCCCCGCCTGCTCGGACCGTTTTGTCAGATGCACTAAGGCGGGAATGTCGCGCTCAAGGTATCGAACCGCGAGCGGATGCTCGAGCGGCTCGCAAACAACCAGGACGACCTCTACATTCTGGGCCAGCCGCCGCCGGACGCGGATGTGGTGTCGGAGCCCTTTCTCGAAAACCAGCTGGTGGTGCTGGCGCCCGTGAACCACCCGCTTGCGGGCAAAAAGAAAATTTCCATGGCGCGCCTGTCTGAAGAGCCGTTCCTGGTGCGCGAACCCGGCTCGGGGACGCGCGCGGCGGTGGAAAAGCTGTTCTTGTCCAAGGGGGTCAGTCCGAAAGTTCGCATGGAACTGGGCAGCAACGAGGCCATCAAGCAGGCCATCGTGGGCGGGCTCGGCGTGTCGGTGCTCTCCCGCCACACGCTCTCGCTGGATGCGCCCATGAAGCACATCACGATCCTGAACGTCGAGGGGTTTCCGATCAGGCGGCACTGGTATGTCGCCTATCCGCGCGGCAAGAAGCTTTCGGTGATCGCGCAGGCGTTTCTCGAATACCTGAAACTGGCGCCGGAACTGACGCCAACGTGACCCGTGACCTGCCATGGCATTGCAAAGCCTGGGTGTTGGCCTGCTGCGCGTGCTAATGCTCACAGATAAACGA
>DAIMZB010000008.1:0-13423 GCA_036734185.1 Thiobacillaceae bacterium
GTGATACTCGCAAGAATGTACTCGCGCCGCTCTTCCATCTCGCTCAGATAGCGCAGCCGCACTTCGAGATCACGCAACTGCAGATCGTCCAAACCACCAGTCACTTCCTTGCGATAGCGGGCAATGAACGGCACGGTGGCGCCTTCGTCCAGCAGTGCAACAGCAGCTTCAACCTGCGAGGATTTGACGGAAAGTTCGTGGGCGATCTTTGTTGCGATATTCATGCGGGACTTCTACTTCTTCAGCCGGTTTACAAAAAGCGTCAGCGACGCGCGCGCCAGATTGTCACCGAAGGCTGCGGTAACAGCCCAGGCCAGGTGGGCGCCACCCAGGTAATCGTTGACCAGCAGACTGGTGCAGGTCTCCGGACTGGTGTCGATGTGCGCCTCAAAATTCGGATGAACGGGTATTTCACCTGGCTGGTGATGGTCGAAATAGCGGACGCTTGCACCCGCCGCCAGCGCCGCATCGACCGCAGGAAGGTTCTTGGACAAGGCCACATCCAGCACCGTAATGCGGTCGCCTGTCTTCGCGTCCACTCGCTTCAACAGGCTGATGTCACGCTTGGGGCCTGTCACCAAGAGGGAGTCCGCCGGCGCGGCCAGGCGCAACTGATGCAAGGCGCAGAGCCCGTCCGCATCGCCGTTGAAAACATCAATGATTCTGCTCATACATTTCAATTCAGACAAATCGCAGGTTGTAGTGGTGACCGAGCGTCTCAGCCATCAGTTCCGTCATTTGCAGCCAGCATCAGCAATTCAAGCTTGTCCTTGAGCTGACGCGCAAAGCTGACGACGCTTTGGCGCCCGGTATCCACCACCAAATCGGCTACTTCACGATAGAGCGGATCACGCTGGGCATACAGTTCTCGCAGTTTGGCAAGCGGATCTTCGGTTTGCAGCAAGGGGCGGTTGCGGTCGTGCCGGGTGCGCTCGTACAGTTGCTCCGGGCTGCCCCTCAGATAGACGACCGTCCCCTGCGCGCGCAAAAGCTCGCGGTTGCGGCCCGAGAGAATGGCGCCGCCGCCGGTGCCAAGCACGATATTGGCGCGACCGGCCAGATCCTCGATCACCGCCTCTTCACGCTTGCGGAATCCGGCCTCGCCTTCGATTTCGAAGATGACCGGGATTTTAACCCCCGTTCGAGCCTCGATCTCGTGGTCGGCATCGATGAAGGTCTTGTCCAGCTGCTTTGCCAGCAGCTTGCCGACCGTGGTCTTTCCAGCCCCCATCAAGCCCACCAGGAAAATGTTGTCCTTCTTGCTCATTGCGGCATTGTAGCGGGTGTATGGGCAAAAAAATAACGCCCCGAACCGGGGCGTTATTTGGTGGGGCTGAAAATCAGCGAAGCGTCAGGCGTTCGTCAATGATGCGCGGGGTCAGGAAAATCATGATCTCGGTCTTGATCTCCCTGCGGTCGCTGTTCTTGAACAGGTTGCCCAGGAACGGCAGGTCGCCCAGGAACGGCACCTTGTTGATGTCATTGCGGTTGATGGTTTCATAAATACCGCCCAGCACCACAGTTTCGCCGTTATTCACGCGCACCTGGGTCTTCACGCGGCGGCGGTCGATGGGCGGCAGCGATCCGGTGCTTTGTCCCGGCGCGTCTTTTTGCACCTCGACGTTCAGGATCACCGTATCGTTGTTCAAAATCTGCGGATCCACCAGCAGGCACAAGAAGGCGTCGACAAACTGGGTGGTGTTGGCCGAGTTGGAACCACCCGAATTTTGCGTGGTATACGGAATCTGCTGGCCCTGCAGGATGACGGCCGGCTTCTGGTTGGACGTCACCACGCGCGGGTTGGAAATCACCTTGCCGCGATTGTCGGCCTCCAGGGCCTGGAGCTCCAGGCTAAGGAGATTGCCGGTGCCGATATTGAGCAGTGTAAATCCGATTGCTGCCGGTGCCGCGCCACCCACCGTGCTGGCAATTCCCAAATCGACAGCGGGCTGGATATTGGTCATTCCACTCGGGCCACTGATGGCCGCCGTCGCGGAATCATTCAGGGAACCTGAAACCCCCACTGCGGTATTACTGGTCTGGTTTCTCCTTGCGGCGCCGCCCAAACGCACACCCAGCTGCCTGGCGAAGGTGTCATCCGCAATCACCACCCTGGCCTCGATCATCACCTGGCGCGCGGGTACGTCGATCTTCGCCAGCAGGTCGCGCACTTCCTGAATTTTCCTCGCCGTATCGTTGATGATCAGCATGTTGGTTTTGAGATCGAACGAGGAGCGGCCGCGCTTGGAGAGTATTTTCTTGTCTTCCTGCTTCGTGCTCACGGGGGTTTGCGGAGTGGCCGACAGGCCTTCCGAAGCGACCGAGCAGGAAGCCTTGGCACTGCCGGCTGCCTGGCTGAGGTCGGCGCCGTAAAGCATGGCCTGGGCTTCGTCCGCGCGCAGGTAATTGAGCGGAATATATTCGGTGACCAGCGGCTCCAGATCGGTGACGGAAGCGCGCGCTTCCAGTTCCGCCTTTTCCTTGTTAAGCAGCTCGTCCTTGGGCGCAATCCAGATCACATTGCCATTGGTGCGCTTGTCCAGGCCCTTGGTCGTCAGGATCAGGTCCAGGGCCTGGTCCCAGGGCACGTCCTTCAGGCGAAGCGTCAGGTTGCCGCTCACGGTGTCGCTAGCCACGATGTTCAGGCCCGTGAAGTCGGCGATCACCTGCAGCACGGAGCGCACTTCCACGTTCTGGAAATTGAGCGACAGCTTCTCGCCCTTGTAGATGGGCTTGCCGTCGGCGGTTTTCCTGTCTTCCTGCACGACCGGCCTGACTTCAACGATGAACTGGTTGTCAGCCTGGTATGCCGAATATTCCCATGCGCCCTTGGAGTTGATCGTCATGCGGGTATTTTCGCCCAGGGTGTAGCTCTCCACCTGGGTGACGGGGGTCGCGAAGTCCGTCACGTCAAGGCGGCGCTGCAACCCCTGCGGCAGGGCAGTGTCGATGAAATCAACCACCACGCCTCCGGACTGCTGGCGAATGTTGATGCCGGTCTGGGCGTCCGCCAGCGTCGTGACGATGCGCGCCTCGCCATTGGGGCCGCGGCGGAATTCAAGGTTCTTGATGGCATGCGGAACTGCCGCAGGCGCAGCCTCGGCAAAGCGCGGGCTTACGTTGGAGGTCGCCGCGACGCTGCTGGTTTCGCTGAACGAAACAATCAGCGACTTGCCGTCAATCCTGGTTTCGTACTCAACCGACTTGCTGAGGTTGAACACCAGGCGGGTGCGGGTTCCGGCCTGGACCACGTTGACGGAAGTCAGCGGCCCAAGATAGGCCTCCACCGTATTCTTGCCAATGGCATTCCCGGTGTCGGGCAAATCCATCGCGATGCGCGGGGGCGTACCGACCGTAAACCCTGCCGGCGTAGCCTTCAGGGCTTCCTTGAGGTGAACGCGCACCACGACCCGGTTGCCGGACAAAATCGCCGGCTCGACGCCAATCACCGCATTCGAAGTGGGCGGCGTAGCCGCCTGGGCGCTCATGCCCGCGAGAAGCAACAGGCACGCACAGACCCAGCGCAGGGGTCCGCTTGCGTGCATCGAATTGAAGATGGCGTTTTTCATGTCGGCCTCATTCCTGCAAAGTCATTGTGCTTGTCCGCTGGGCCCAGTCCCCGCCGCTATCCTGAACGATTTCCTTCAGGGTGATTTCGCTGTCGGTGATGCGGGTGATCAAGCCAAAATTCTGCCCCATGTAGTTGCCGACGCGGACGTGATAGATGGTCTTGTCCGGCGTGGCGATTACGGCATTGATGCCATTTTTCCTGCTGATCGTTCCGACCATTTTAAGCGTCTCGAGCGAGTAGGCTTCCAGCGGTTCTCTGGGCCTCTTCAGGTCGGGCTGCAGGCCTCCGCCGCCACCCGATGGCGACAGTTTGCGCGGCTTGAACGGATCCGGCAGGCTGAAGGCGTCATAACTGAACGGCTCGTAGGGCTTGATCTGGGGCAGCGGTTCGATCTTGCCCTGCATGTCCTTGCCGGCGTCGGCCATGAACTGCTTCAGGTCATCCATGTCCCCCCCGCTGCAGGCCGCGAGTGCGGCCAACAGGAAAAGGCCCATCAGAAGGCGGGTCGCGCGCATCACTTCTTGCCCCCCTTCTTCTGCGGCTTGTTCGCAGCGATTTCCTCTTCATCCAGGTAACGGTAGGTCTTGGCAACCGCCTCCATCGCCAGGTCGCCGCCCTTTGCGGGAACCAGGCTGATGTTATGGATGGTGACGATGCGTGAAAGCTTGGCCACATCGCTGGTAAAGGCGGCAATGTCATGGTAGCTGCCTGTCACCTTGATCTGGATCGGCAGCTCCGCATAAAACTCCTTCTTCGTCTCCGCGCCCGGCCTGAACAGTTCGAACTGGAGCCCGCGCCCGAGCCCGGCCTGATTGACGTCGGTCACCAGGGCGTCCATTTCCTGCTTGTTGGGCAGCTGCTTCAGCAGCGCGCCGAAGGACTGCTGAATGTCGGCAAGCTGCTTTTTGTAGGCATCCAGATTGATGGCCTGGCCCTTTTTGGTGACGTAGGTCGATTTGAGCTCAGCTTCCTGGGCCTTGCTTTCATCCAGGGTCGCCAGCGCCGGCGACCACAGAAACCACCATCCTGCCGCCACAACCAGCGCAAACAGCACGCCCAGCAGACCCAGCTTGGCGCTCAACGGCCAGTCGGCAACCGTTTTGAAATCCAGTTTGTTGAGGTCTTCAAGATTCATGGACGCGCCTTCGGAGTTTCACTCTCTGCCTTACGCTTGCTCTGCATCACCTTCAGATTGAATTCGTTGGCACGCAGGTTGTTGACGGTCGCCGCCTTGATCTCCACCAGCGAAGGCTGTTCAAACCAGGGAGAATCCTCCAGGCTGCGCATCAGCGTGGACACGCGCGCGCTCGATTGCGCGTAGCCCAGCAACTCGATCTGGTCGCCACTCTGCTTGATCGACTTGATGTACAGGCCTTCGGGCAGAATGCGTATGATTTCGTCAAACAGGTGCACGACCTCGGTGCGATTGGATTGCAGCGTCTCGACCACCTGTTTGCGCTCGAGCAAGGCCCGCGTCTCCTCCTTGATCTTCTTGATCTCCTTGATCTGCGTGTCAAGCTTGGTGATTTCCTGCTGCAGATAGGCGTTTCGATCTTCCTGGTCGTCCAGCCGGTTCGAAATGGCGATCCGACCCAGCCCGATGACGCCCACCGCGAAAACCAGGGTCGCCACCAGCAATACGCCAAGCTGGCGCCGGCGTGCCGTCCGCTTGATTTCGCGGTGCGGCAGCAAGTTGATGCGAATCATCATTACTGGTCAAACCTCCGCATGGCGAGCCCGCAGGCAACGAACAGGGCTGGCGCATCATTTGCCAGCTGCTGCTGGCGGATCTTGGCGCCTGCCGACATGCGCGAAAACGGATTGGCCACCCGGGTCGGAATGCCGACGCGCGCGCCGACCACCTCTTCGATGCCGGGAATGATCGCGCCGCCGCCCGCGAGCAGCACGTGATCGACCTTGTGATACTGGGTGGAGCTGGTAAAGAGCTGCAGTGCGCGGCCAATTTCCATGGCCAGCGTTTCGCTGTACGGCCGCAGCACTTCAATTTCATAGGTTTCTGGCAAAGTGCCTTTGCGCTTGGCAATCTCTGCCTCTTCGGTGGTCATGCCATAACGCCGGGAGATTTCATAATTGAGCTGGCTGCCGCCGAAGCCATGTTCGCGCAAGTAGACCGATTCGTTGTCCGAGAGCGCGTTGATATGCATGCCATTGGCGCCGATGTCAAAAATGACAACGGTCTGTTCAGCGCCTTCGTTGGGGAGCAAGCCAGCCATGCATTCATAGGCGGTAAGCGTGGCGTAGGATTCCACATCCATGACCAGCGCCTTGAGCCCCGCAGCCTCCGCCAGGGCAACGCGGTCTTCGACCTTTTCCTTGCGCGCGGCGGCCAGCAGCACTTCCACATCATTCGGGCTGCCGAGCGAAGGCCCCAGAACCTGAAAATCAAGGTTGACCTCGTCCAGCGAAAACGGGATGACCTGATTGGCTTCGCTTTCCACCTGGGTTTCGAGCTCGAGGCCGCTCAGGCTCGCCGGCAGCAGAATTTTTTTTGTGATCACGGCCGACGAAGGAAGCGACATCACAACGTTCTTCACGCGGGTGCCCATTTGCTTCCAGGCCTCGTGCAGAATCTCCACGACCTGTTCTTCATTGGCGACGTCGCCCTCTTTCACGGCGTCTTTCGGCAGCGGTTCTATGACGTAGCGTTCAACGCGGTACTGCCCCCTGCCTGCTTCGGACAACTCCACAAGCTTGACCGAGGTCGTGCCGATGTCCAGCCCCAGCATGGGCGGCGCCTTGGCCGTGAAGATGTCCAGGTTGAATTCGAATTTCAATGAATTTCCCTTTGTTTATAAACAGTTACCAAATTTTATTGATATTTGTGTTTAAATGCTAGCAGCTATTTTTGTTTGGCAACCATTTTTCCTTTTTGATGCCCAACCCGACTTCGCAGTTGTGCTCAAAATGCAACATCGTTAACGCATATAATCTTGCAAACTTTAGAGACTGGTTGAATATGTTCTCGCAACGCTGGCACTACGCCTTGGCTTTCATCCTGGGACTCGGTGTAGTGAGCGCCGCATTGGCCGGCTTGGCCGCCGCACTGATTTATCCCAATCTGCCGTCGCTCGACAGCCTCACCGACTATCGCCCCAAGATCCCGCTGCGGATTTATTCCAGCGACGGCGCGCTGCTCGCCGAATTCGGAGAAGAGCGCCGCGCATTCACGCCGATCGAAGAAGTGCCCAAGCTCATGCAGCAGGCGATCATTGCGGCGGAAGACGAGCGCTTTTACGAGCATGGCGGCGTCGACACGCTAGGCGTGTTGCGCGCGGCAGGCGCCAACATTCTTACTGGCGGCGCTTCGCAAGGCGCCAGCACCATCACCATGCAGGTCGCGCGCAATTTTTTCCTGACGCGCGAACGCACCCTGACCCGCAAATTTTCCGAAGCGCTGCTGGCCATCAAGATCGAGCACAACCTCTCGAAGGAAAAGATTCTCGAGCTTTACATCAATCAGATTTACCTCGGGCAGCGGGCTTATGGATTCGAGGCTGCCGCGCGCACCTACTTCGGCAAAAGTTTGAAAGACCTCAGCGTTGCCGAGATCGCCATGCTGGCCGGCTTGCCCAAGGGCCCCTCGCTCTACAACCCGGTTGTGAATCCGCTGCGCGCAACCGCGCGCCAGCAGTACGTGCTGTCACGCATGCGGAAGCTCAATTTCATTGACGAGGCCGCCTATCAAAAGGCATTGAAAGAAAAACTGATTGTGCGTCGCGAAAGGCGCGCAGTCGATGTGCCGGCCGATTACGCTGCGGAAATGATCAGGCAGACCCTGGTACAGCAGTACGGCGAGGAGACGCTCTACAACTCCGGCTACAAGGTCGTCACTACCATCCTGCGCAACCAGCAGGAAGCCGCCAACCGCGCGCTCTGGCAGGGCGTGATGGATTATGACGAGCGCCACGGCTACCGCGGCCCCGAAAAAATCCTGCGCCTGCCGGCAGCCGGCAAGGACCGCGAAGAATTCATCCGCGACGCACTGCGCGGCATCGACCCCGTGAACGGCCTGATCCCCGCCGTGGTGACGAGCGTCACGCCCAGACTGGTTGGCGCCGTGCTGCCGGATGGAAAAAAAGTGGAGCTGCCAGATGCCGGGCTGAAGCTGGCCGCCGCATGGCTCGAACCGCAGGCGAAATCCGGCAAGCGCATTTATCCGGGCGCGCTCATCCGCGTGCGCCAGAACAGGGACGGCAGCTGGAAGTTGAGCCAGCTTCCGCAAATCGAAGCGGCCCTTGTCGCCATCGATCCCAACAGCGGCGCCATCACCGCGCTCGTCGGCGGTTTCGATTTCGCCCGCAACAAGTACAACCATGTCACTCAGGCGTGGCGGCAACCCGGTTCCAGCTTCAAGCCTTTCATCTACTCCGCGGCGCTCGAGAAAGGCTATACGCCCGCCAGCATCATCGATGATGCGCCGCTGACGCTGAGCGCCGAAGAAGCCGGCGGCACGCCCTGGCAGCCGCAAAACTATGACGGCACCTACTCCGGCCCGGTGCGCATGCGCACCGCGCTGACCAAGTCGCTCAACCTCGTGTCCATTCGCATCCTGGAAGGCATCGGCCCCGCATATGCGCGCGACTACATACAGCGTTTCGGTTTCGATCCGTCGCGGCACCCGCCCTACCTGACCATGGCCCTGGGCGCGGGCTCGGTCACCCCCTTGCAGTTGGCCGCGGCCTATTCCGTATTCGCCAACACCGGCTATCGCGTCACGCCCTATCTGATCGACAAGGTCTACGACGGCACCGGCAAACTGCTCATGCAAGCCCAGCCGCTCACCGTTGCGGCCGGCGCGGAGCGCGTGCTCGACCCACGCAATGCATTCCTCATGACCAGCATGATGCAGGACGTGACCAGCCGCGGCACCGCCGCCCGGGCAAAGCAGCTGGGCAGGTCTGACCTAGCCGGGAAAACCGGCACCACCAACGACCAGCGCGACGGCTGGTTTGCCGGTTTCAATCCCGACCTGGTGGCGGTCTCCTGGATCGGGTTCGACCAGCCCCAGTCGCTCGGGCCCGGCGAAACCGGCGCTGCGGCGGCCCTGCCCATCTGGATCGATTTCATGGGGCGCGCACTGGCGAAAGTGCCGCAGAAAACCTTTACCCCACCGGAGGGCGTCGTTGAGGCGACGATAGACCCGGGTACCGGCGAACTGCTGCCGTATGGCGCATCCGGCATCACGGAATATTTTTATCAGGAGAACCTGCCGCCGCAACGCAGCCTGCTCCCGAACGTGTTCCCGGTGCTGCCGAAGACGAATCACCCATGAAAGGCAACGACACACGGCGCCTCATCGCGCACGAGGCGGCACGGATGATCGCCGAGGATGGCGGCATGGATTACGGGTTCGCCAAGCGCAAGGCCGCACGCCAGCTCGGCGTGCCGGACAATCGCAACCTGCCGGACAATCGCGAAATCGAAGAGGCCCTGCGCAGCTATCAGGCCCTGTACCAGGGGCAGGAACAGCAGGATCGCCTCTCCTCGCTCAGGCAAATTGCGCTGGAATACATGGAATTGCTGGAGGACTTTGACCCGCACCTGACGGGCCCGGTCTTGAACGGCACCGCCGGGCGCTATTCCGATATCGACCTGCAGCTTTTCACCGACAGCGGCAAGGAACTGGAATTTTTTCTGATGAACCGGCAGCTGGCGTATCGGCCTGGCGAAATCCGCAGCGAAGGCCAGGCGTACCCGCATTACTCATTGGAAGACCCGCGCGCGCCGGTCGAACTGACCATTTACCCCACGACGGAATTGCGCAACATGCGCCGCCTGCAGGCGGACGGCAGCCCGAGGCGGGCCCGGCTTGAACAGGTGCGCGCCCTGCTGCAGGGCTGAGGCTCAGCTGGCGGCCAGGCGGCGCGCCACATCCAGCGCGAAATAAGTCAGGATGCCGTCAGCGCCCGCGCGCTTGAACCCCAGCAAGGCCTCCATCACGCAGGCCTCTTCGTTGATCCAGCCGTTCTGGCCCGCCGCCTTCAGCATGGCGTATTCGCCGCTCACCTGATAAGCGTAGGTCGGCGCGCCGTAGGCGTCCTTCACACGCCGCACGATATCGAGGTAGGGCATGCCGGGCTTGACCATGACCATGTCGGCGCCTTCCTGCAGGTCCAGGCCGACTTCCCACAGCGCTTCGTCCGAGTTGGCCGGGTCCATCTGGTAAGTGTATTTGTTGCCGGCACCAAGGTTGGCAGCTGAACCCACCGCATCGCGGAACGGGCCGTAAAAGCTCGAGGCGTACTTGGCGGCATAGGCAAGGATACGAGTATGGATATGGCCGCCGGCATCCAGCGCGGAGCGGATGGCGCCGATGCGCCCGTCCATCATGTCGGAGGGCGCCACCACATCCGCGCCCGCCTGCGCGTGGCAAACAGCCTGCTTTTGCAGCACCGCCACCGTCTCGTCGTTCAGCACGTACCCGGCATCGTCGATGAGGCCATCCTGGCCATGGCTGGTGTAAGGGTCGAGGGCCACATCAGTAATCACCCCCAGTTCCGGCAGGGCTTTTTTGAGCGCCGCCACCACCTTCGGCACCAGCCCGTCCGGATTGAAAGCCTCTTCTGCGGCCAGGGACTTTTTCGATGCGTCCACCACCGGAAACAGCGCCAGCGCGGGCACGCCCAATCTGGCGCACTCTTCGGCCACCGGCAGCAGCAGATCCAGCGACAGCCTTTCCACCCCGGGCATCGAGGCCACCGCCTCGCGCTGGCCGCGGCCCTCAAGGACGAACACGGGATAGATCAGGTCGGCAGCCGTGAGCAGGTTCTCCCGCATCAGCCGTCTGGAAAACGCATCGTGCCGCATGCGACGCATGCGGCGGCCGGGAAAGGCACCGAAGGGGAGGGTCACCAAAATCTCCTGAAAATTTGTGGAACTATTTTACGCCGCGGCATCTCTATTCCCACAGATAGCGTTGCTGTCTCCCGCTTCTCCTCCCTGAGCGGGGACCTTCGGCAATGAAGGTCTTTATGTCCCCGGCCCAACCCCTTGGCCGGGGCTTTTTATTTTACGGCCGGGCAATCGTTTCGGGTGTCTCGCCGGTGCTCGCGTCACCTGCTTTCAACCAGCCGGCGATCACCGCCTCCGCTTCCTCGACGCCCTGCTTGGCCAGGCTTGAAAAAAGCTGCACGCTGACCGAGGGATAGCCCTTGAGCGCCGAGCGCACCTGCTGCAGGGTTCGGCTCGCCTCGCCGCGCGACAGTTTGTCAGCCTTGGTGAGCAGGATATGCACCGGCAGCCCGCGGGGCGTAAACCAGTCCAGCATGCGCGTGTCGAGCGGAGTCAGCGGATGGCGCGCGTCCATGATCAACACCAGTCCGGCCAGGGCCTCGCGGGTCTGGAGGTATGTGGAAAGCACGCCTTCCCAGCGGGCGCGTATCTCGGTCGGGACCTTGGCATAGCCATAGCCCGGGAGGTCAACAATAAACCTGGCTTCCCCCACGTCAAAAAAATTGATCAGCTGGGTCCGCCCGGGCGTCTTGGACACGAAGGCAAGCCGGTTGTGCCGCGCCAAGGTATTGATGGCGCTGGATTTTCCCGCATTGGAACGGCCCGCGAAGGCAACCTCGCGCTGGCTGTAAGGGAGCTGCGCCAGGGTTGCGGCGGAGGCGGCATAGGTCGCTCGGTTAAACAGAGTCATTGGCAGCTATATTCAAATTCGCTAAAATTTGGTGATTTTACGCATTTGCACCTACCCACGTCTCCCGAGGAGTTTTGGATGAAAACCCAACTGGCATTGATTCTCGCCGCCGCCACCCTGTCCGTTCCGGCCTTTGCCGCCGAGCCCGCCGCCGCCAAAGGCGACCCCAACGCTGCAGCATCCATTGTCACCCAGGTTTGCGCGGCCTGCCATAACGCCGACGGCAACAGCACCAACCCCGCCAACCCGACGCTGGCGGGCCAGGGCTACGACTACCTCCACAAGCAGCTGGTGAACTTCAAGTCCGGCGAGCGCAAGAACCCGATCATGGGCGGCATCGTCGCCAGCCTGTCGCCGGCCGACATGAAGAACCTGGCTGCCTACTTCAGCGAAAAACAGGCCAAACCGCGCACCGCCAAGGACAAGGACAAGGCGCTGCTGGGTCAGAAAATCTACCGTGGCGGCGTGCAGGGCTCTGGCGTGCCGGCCTGTGCTTCCTGCCACGGTGCCAATGGCCAGGGCATCCCCGTTCAGTTCCCCCGCCTGGCTGGCCAGCATGCTGACTACGTCCAGACCCAGCTGAACAACTTCCGCGCCGGCGAGCGTGCCAACGACGCCGCCAAGATGATGCGCGTGATCGCCGCCAAGATGACGCCCCAGGAAATGGAAGCCGTCGCCCAATACATCGAGGGCTTGCGGTAAAATTGACTGCCTTTAAACCAGTCAAAAAAGGGTGACGCTGGTCACCCTTTTTTATTCACGAGCCCATATTCCATGCGTGCCGACGAACCCTTTGGCAAAGCCCTGTACGAGCTTTTCAGCTCGATGCGCTTTGCCATCACCCTGCTGACCCTCCTGGCTGTCGCTTCCATCATCGGCACGGTGCTAAAGCAGGCCGAGCCCTACAACAATTACATCATCCAGTTCGGTCCGTACTGGTTTGAAGTGTTCCGCCAGCTGGGCCTGTATGACGTGTACCACGCCGGCTGGTTCCTCGTCATCCTCACCTTCCTGGTGACTTCCACCAGCCTGTGCATTTACCGCAATGCGCCGGGGATGGTGAAGGAAATAAGGAATTTCCGCGAACACGTCACCGAGCAATCTCTGGCTGCGTTTTCACACAAGCACGAAGCCGCGCACAATCAGCAGCCCCAGGCGCTGGCCGACAAGGCGGCCGCCTATCTCACGGGGCAGGGCTTCCGCAGCAAGGTGTCGGTGCGCGAAAACGGCGTGCTGGTGGCGGCCAAGCGCGGTGCGGCCAGCCGTCTGGGCTACCTGCTCGCGCACTCCGCCATCGTGCTGATCTGCATCGGCGGCCTGCTCGACGGCAACCTGGTGTTCAAGGCCCAGCAATTGATGGGGCTGAAAAAAATCGAGACTCGCGACATTCCGCAAAGCCAGGTGCCGGCGATCAGCCGCCTCACGCCGGAAAACCTTTCCTTCCGCGGCAGCGTCCAGATTCCCGAGGGGAGCAGCGCCGACGTGGTGTTCCTGAACGTCGCAGACGGCTATCTGGTGCAGGACCTGCCATTTGTCGTGCAACTGAAGAAGTTTCGCATCGAACACTATTCCACCGGCCAGCCCAAGCTGTTCGAAAGCGACATTGTGCTGCTCGATCGCCAGGGCAAGAAAATCCGGGAAGCCACCATCGCGGTCAACAAACCGCTGATCCAGGACGGGGTGGCGATTTATCAGGCGAGCTTTGGCGACGGCGGCAGCAAGCTGAACATCCGCGGCTGGAACCTGTTCTCGCCCACTGCTGAAAATTTCAGCCTGCAGGGCACGGTGCACGAGTCCGCCCGGCTTTCCAGCGGCGCCTCGGAATACCAGCTCGAATTCGGCGACTTCCGCCTGTTCAACATCGAAAGCCTCGGCGGCGAGCCGCCCAAGCAAAACGCCATGAGCGTGAAAAGCGACAACAAGGCGCTGCACAACGTGGGCCCGAGCTATCAGGTCAAAGTCCGCAACCCGCGCGGCGAAGCCAGGGAATACCACAACTACATGCTGCCGGTGACGCTGGACGGGCGAATGTATCTGCTGTCGGGCGTGCGCGAAGCGCCGAATGAGCCTTTCCGCTACCTGCGCCTGCCAACCGACTCTCAGGGCAGGATCGACACCTTCATGCGCCTGCGGGGCGTCCTCATGGATCCAGCACAACGCAGCGTGATCGCCAGCCGTTTTGCGGCGGG
>DAIMZB010000008.1:13433-30537 GCA_036734185.1 Thiobacillaceae bacterium
CCGAAGACGCCGGCATCCTCTGCGACGCCATCGTGCCGACGGCCGAACGCGGCAGCGAACTGCAGTCGCGCCTGCAGGGCAGCGCCAGCAACATCCTCAACCTGTTCGCACAGGGCGGCTTTAGCGCTCTGGGGCAATTCATCGAGGCAAACATCCCGGAAAACGAGCGGCAAAAAGCCACCGAGACTTTCCTGCGCATTCTCGAACTGTCCGCCTTCGAGGGCCTGAAGCTGGCCACGGCCCAGGCCGGCGAGCCCGCACCCGAGGCAAACGATGCCACCGGGTTCTTCGTGCGCGACAGCCTGAATGCCTTCTCCGACCTGTTTTTCTATGGCGCACCCGTTTACCTGCAGCTGCAATCCTTCGAACAGGTTCAGGCTTCGGGCCTGCAGATGACGCGCTCCCCCGGCAAGAATCTGGTCTACTTCGGCTCACTGCTGCTGGTGCTGGGCATTTTCGCGATGCTCTACATCAGGGAACGCCGCGCCTGGATTTTCGTCAAACCGGGCAGCGTCCTGTTCGCCTATGCCACGCCACGGAAAACGGTTGATTTCGAACAGGAATTCGCCAAACATAGTCAGGCCATCGAGCAGTTGACCACCAAGGAATAAGCATGGAACTCGCACTCAACGCCCCCCAACCCTTCCTGAAGCGCCTGTCCCCGCTGGACTGGCTGTTTGCCCTGGTTCTCGCCCTGGGCGCGGGCTACGCGCTCAACCGTTACGGCGCCCACATGGACGGTTACGACAAGGGCGTGCTGATCGCGGCGGTGCCGGTGCTGGCCTGGCTGGGCTGGACCTGGAAGCCGGTGCGCCTCTTCCTGGTGACGGCCTTCGCCCTGGCACTCCTGGCGATTTACTCCTATCAGGGCGATCTGGCGCGCTCGGAGCAGGCTTTCTTCCTCAAGTTCCTGATTTCCAGCCAGGCCGCGATCATGTGGATGTGCGCGCTGTACATGCTTGCGACCATTACCTACTGGGTCGCCCTGCTGACCCGCTCGCCCTTCGTCGGCAAAACCGGAACCGCGCTGACCTGGAGCGCCGCGGCCATGGGTCTTACCGGCCTCCTGGTGCGCTGGTACGAGTCCTACCTCATCAGCCCGGACGTCGGTCACATTCCGGTTTCCAACCTGTATGAAGTCTTCGTGCTGTTCACCCTGATCACCGCGCTGCTCTACCTGTATTACGAAAGCCGCTACCAGCAGAAGAGCATGGGCGCGTTCGTGCTGCTCGTCATCAGTGCGGCAGTCGGCTTCATCCTCTGGTACACCTTCGACCGCCAGGCGCATGAAATCCAGCCCCTGGTGCCGGCCCTGCAGTCGTGGTGGATGAAGATCCATGTGCCGGCCAATTTCATCGGCTATGGCGCGTTCTCCATCGCCGCGATGCTCGGGGTGGCCTGGATCTTCGCCAGCAAGGGCATCCTCGCTTCGCGCCTGCCCTCCCTCGAAGTGCTGGACGACGTCATGTACAAGGCCATCGCCATCGGCTTCGCCTTCTTCACCATCGCCACCATTCTCGGCGCGATGTGGGCGGCGGAAGCCTGGGGCGGCTACTGGAGCTGGGACCCGAAGGAAACCTGGGCGCTCATCGTCTGGCTGAACTACGCAGCCTGGCTGCACCTGCGCCTGGTCAAGGGCCTGCGCGGCAAGGTGCTGGCCTGGTGGGCGGCAGTCGGCCTGCTGGTGACGACCTTTGCCTTTCTGGGCGTCAACATGTTCCTGTCCGGCCTGCATTCCTACGGCACGCTGTAAGCCGCGGCAATCACACCCCAAAAACCCCGCAGCTGCGGGGTTTTTTGTTTTGCCCGAAATTATTTTCACCCTGGCGGAATAAATCCCGCTGGCGACGTGTTTGCCCGATGAATGCCAGCCGCGCTGGCGTTCATCCCACCATTCAACCCCAGGAGGATTTATGCGTCTCAACACTCTTTTGCTTTCGGCCCTGGCCGGCATGGCCCTGATCACGGCCTGCGCCGCTACGCCGCCCGCCCAAACCATGAGCGGGGTGCTGACCAACCCGGCCGGCATGACCCTGTACACCTTCGACAAGGACCCCGCCGATGGCAGCAAGAGCGCCTGCAACGGCGAGTGCGCGGCGAAGTGGCCGCCGCTGACGGCCGCCGCCTACGACATGGGGAGCGGCCACTACAGCATCGTCACCCGCGACGACGGCAGCAAGCAGTGGGCCTACAAGGGCAAACCGTTGTATCTTTGGATAAAGGACCAGAAACCCGGCGACATGACGGGCGATGGCTTCAACAACGTCTGG
Source organism: Thiobacillaceae bacterium (assembly GCA_036734185.1). Lineage (GTDB taxonomy): Bacteria > Pseudomonadota > Gammaproteobacteria > Burkholderiales > Thiobacillaceae > UBA6918. The sequence goes on from DAIMZB010000008.1 coordinate 15,704, forward strand.
CACGCCGCAAAACCCTGATTTGATCAGCTCCGCCGAACTCATCCAGCACATCCCGCGCCTGCGCCGCTACGCGCGCGCGCTGGCGCGGGACACGGCACGCGCCGACGACCTGGTGCAGGACACCCTTGAACGCGCGCTCGCCAAGCTGGACCTGTGGCATCCGGGCAGTGACTTGCGCGCCTGGCTGTTCACCGTCATGCACAACCTGTTTGTGAATCAGCTGCGCGCACCGAGCAGTCAGACGCTGTGCGAACTGGATGAGGCAAGCGACATTCCGGTCAGCGGCGGGCAAACCGAGGCGCTCGCGGTGCGCGACATCCATGCCGCGCTCGCCAAACTGCCGGCCGAGCAGCGCGAAGTCATGCTGCTGATCGGCCTGGAACAGTTCCCTTACGCCGATGCGGCACGCATCATCGGCGTGCCACTGGGCACGGTGATGTCGCGCCTGTCGCGCGCGCGCGAACGCATGCGGCAATTGCTGGAAGGACAGCAGGCAACGAAATTGCAGGTGGTGAAATGAACGGGATCATCGAAGACGATTTGCACGCCTATGCCGACGGCCTGCTGGAGGCCGCGCGGCGTGCCGAGGTCGAGGCCTGGCTGGCCGCGCACCCCGAGGATGCGGCGCGCGTGCAGGCATGGGCGAGGCAGAATCGCGCCCTGCACGAAGCCTTCGATGAAGTGCTGAACGAGCCGCTGCCCCTGGAACTGGTGCGCGCTGCGAGCAGACGGCGAGCCCGCCCGATGCGCGTGTGGCGCGCAGCAGCGGCTGTTCTCGCCATTGCCGGAGCGGGTCTGCTGGGCTACGGCATCGGCCTGCACGCCGCTGCGCCGCCGCAATATGCCTCGCTGCCGCAGGCCGCGGCCATCGCCCATGTCGTGTACAGCCCGGAAGTGCGCCATCCGGTCGAGGTCGAGGCGCAGCATGCCGAGCATCTGGTGGCGTGGCTGTCCAAGCGCCTCGACCATGCGCTGCGTGCACCGGACTTCAGGCGCCAGGGTTTCGACCTGCTGGGCGGGCGCCTGCTGCCCGGCGAAACCGGGCCGGTGGCACAGTTCATGTACGAAGACCGGCTGAAGCGGCGCATTACCCTGTACGTTCGCCGCGACAGCGCGAAACCCGCGGGAACGGGCTTCCGCCACACCCGTGAAAACGGCATTGAAGTGTTCTACTGGGTAGACCAGGGCTTCGGCTATGCGCTTTCGGGCAATGTCGATTCAGCCGAGATGGGGCAATTGGCCGATGCAGCCTACCGTCAGATCGATTCGTGAAACCCGAAAAACCCAGCCACGGGAAACAGGTGAAAACACATGAGCAGGCAGATGGCTCACCGCGCATCACCCAATCCGAAAATCACTGACTAGCCGTCCGGCGAAAACTGCGGCAACCGATCGCCGCCACTACCGGGCTGCGTCCGCCTAACACCAATCTTCTTCTGCCTCTTCTTCCGCGCGCGGCGGCGCCCGAAAAGCGGTGTCACAGCTCCACTGTCGTCGATCAACGACAGAATTTTCCCTTAAAAAACCGGACATTGAGACAGCAGGCCGAAATGCGTCGGGGCGGGGCGACGGAACAGGCTCCGAAAGCCGCCACCCCCGCCGCCGCAGTCCGACTGCCTCGGCTAACTCTTTGTCTGAAAAAGAAAAAATCGGGCAGGCAAGGAGATTGCAACAACAGACTTGCGGCGCACTGCCGCGCATTCACACAGGAGATCGTCATGAAAACATTGCAGCACAAAATTCCCGCCGTCCTGACGGCTTTGTTACTCGGCAGTTACGCCTGGGCGCCGGTTTTCGCCGCGACACCGGCCTCACCCGCCGCCCCCGAGCAACCGCCTTCGGCCGCGACACCGGCGCAAACCGAGAAGATTGGCGGCACCTGCGGCAAGCTCGACAAGGACATGGACGGGTACATCTCCGCCGCGGAATGGAAGGCCACCAAGAAGGATTCGAAAACTTTCATGGCTGCCGACGTAAACCAGGACGGGCATCTGGATTTGATGGAGTGCGCCAAGGTTCTGGGCGGCTAATCACTCCGGCGGTGGTGGGCTGCAAATTAATCCGCTGCCCACCCTTGCCTCGACCCTTGCAGGAGACCACCGATGAAATCGGGGACGGAAAAACCAAACCCTTGCATGCCGTCCCCGTTGCCGGATATGGCAGGGCTGTCTGCCAGCAGCGCTAAAGCAAATCACAGGGGCAGGACTGGCATGCGCCGCGGGCTTCCCATGCACACGACGCTGGCTGGCGCGTTCATGTTGTTGTTTATGCAAGATGCAGCCGCGTTCGACTTCAATGACGTCGCCGCGCGCGCAGAGCAATTGGCGGCTACCCCTTACAAAAAGCCGGCCGGGAACCTGGGGCCGGAACTGAAAAACCTCGATTACGACAAGTACCGCGACATCCGCTTCAGGCCGGAGAAAGCATACTGGCGCAGCGAAAAACTGCCCTTCGAACTGGCCTTCCTGCACCAAGGCTGGCATTTTCAGGAGCAAGTCAGGCTCAACGAAATCACGGCCCAGGGTGTCCGTGAAATCAAGCTGGACCCAGCCGACTTCGACTACGGCGCCAACCGGTTCGATGCCAAGGCCCTGAATGGCGCGGGCTTCGCGGGCTTCCGCGTGCATTACCCGATCAACAAGCCGCAGTACAAGGACGAGGTGCTAGTGTTCCAGGGTGCGAGCTACTTCCGCGCGCTCGGCAAGAACCAGCACTACGGGCTTTCGGCGCGCGGACTGGCGATCGACACTGCGTTGAGTTCGGGGGAGGAGTTCCCCCGCTTCACCGAATTCTGGCTGGAGCATCCCTCCGCCACGGCCACGGAACTGGTGATTTACGGGCTGCTGGATTCGCCGCGCGCAACCGGCGCCTACCGCTTCGTGCTGCGACCCGGCGCCACCACCACCATGGAAGCGACCGCGCGCCTGTTCCTGCGCCAGGGGGTTGGCAAGCTCGGGCTGGCGCCGCTGACCAGCATGCTGTTCTTCGCGGAAAACCAGCATCTGCCGATCGAAGATTACCGGCCGGAAGTGCACGACTCGGACGGCCTTTCGGTGCAAACCAGCGACGGCGAGTGGATCTGGCGTCCGCTGACCAACCCCAAGCGCCTGCTGACGACTTCCTTCGCCACCACCAATCCGCGCGGCTTTGGCCTCATGCAGCGTGATCGCGATTTCGGCCACTACGAAGACCTGGAGGCACGCTACGACCTGCGCCCCAGTGTCTGGGTATCGCCGCGCGGTGATTGGGGAGCGGGTCGCGTGGAACTGGTGCAGATTCCGACCCCGAACGAAACCAACGACAACATCGTGGCCTACTGGGTGCCAAACGCTCCACCCAAGCCGCGCGAACCCTTCGACTTCGGTTACCGGATTTCCTGGCAGAAGGAAAACGAGACCCGCCCGCCCTCCTCCTGGATCGTGCAGACCCGCCGCGGCAAGAGTTACACCAAAGAAGATGACGGCAGCATCGGCCTGATCCTCGATTTCGACGGCCCCGCCCTGCGCGCGCTCGCGGATGGCCGCCCGGATCCGCCACGCCTGGAAGCTGTCGTTTCCGTCGATGCCAATGGGCAACTGGTGGAGAACACGCTCTACCCCAACCCGGTCGCCGGCACCTGGCGCCAGTCCATACGCGTAAAGCGCGTGAACAAAGACAAACCCATCGAGTTGCGCAGCTATCTGCGCAGCGGGAACAGTGCGATCTCGGAAACATGGAGCTACATCCTTCCCCCCGAATGAAGCGCGGGTCGGCGCATGCCGTCTGCCAACGGTACCTGGACCGGATACCGTTGAATTTCGCCCTCAGGCAAAAACTCCTGCGCCATGTCGCCGACCGCGATGTAGCAGACCCGCCCAGCGCCCTCTTGGAACTGCATCGCGCGCTTGCCGGTGCCCCTGCCACGCAAGAAGACCTGTCCGGCGCTTCCACTACGCGGCGGCTGGAACTGGCTTATGGCAGCGAGCTCGTCAACAGCCTGCGGGACCCGCGCCCGGGCACCCCGCCGCTGGCGGCCACTCCGCCGATCGAGCGCACATCCATGGCGCCACAGTCTTGGCCGCCACGGCCGTTGCAGGGCCTGGCCAGCGCCGTCAAGGCTCGACTCAGCCTGAGCAACGCGCTTGTCAGGCTAAAGAGCAGGCGAACCCATCGGGATTCGCCCGCCCCGCGCGGCAACTGGCATCGAGTAGGCAGCCTGCGGCGCATGGTGCTGCTGTTGCTGGTGCTGCTGCAGACGGGGTTGGCGACGCATTTCATGATGGCGGTGCTGCCTTATCACGGCACGCAGCCGGTCGAGATCGGCCTGCTGGTGCTGTTCACGCTCCTCAGTGGCTGGGTTTCGGCTGGCTTTTGGACCGCGATCATGGGATTCCTGACCTTGCAGGTCGGCGGCGACCAGTATGCCATCTCGTCCAGCGCGGCGGGCGACGCACCGATCCCGCGGGAGGCGCGCACCGCCATCGTGATGCCCATCTGCAATGAACATGTGGCACGTGTTTTCGCGGGGCTGCGGGCGACCTACGAATCGCTAGCGAAGACAGGCAACCTGGCGCATTTCGATTTCTACGTGCTGAGCGACAGCAGCAACCCCGACATCCGCGTCGCAGAGAGTGAAGCGTGGCTGGACATGTGCCGCAGACTAGGCTGTGCCGGCCGCGTGTTCTACCGCTGGCGCCGGCATCGCACCAACCGCAAGAGCGGCAACGTCGCCGATTTCTGCCGGCGCTGGGGCGGCAAGTATCGCTACATGGTCGTCATGGACGCCGACAGTGTGATGACCGGTGCCTGCCTGTCGCGCCTGGTGCAGCTCATGGAAGCGAACCCCAATGCCGGCATCATCCAGACCTCGCCGCGCGCGGCCGGGCGCGACACACTCTATGCACGCCTGCAGCAGTTCGCAAACCGCGTGTACGGCCCGCTGTTCGTGGCCGGGCTGCATTTCTGGCAGCTGGGCGAATCGCATTACTGGGGACACAATGCAATCATCCGCATCGAGCCCTTCATCCGGCACTGCGCGCTCGGCCGCCTGCCCGGAAAGGGTTCGCTGTCGGGCGAAATCCTCTCGCACGATTTCGTCGAGGCCGCCCTCATGCGCCGTGCCGGCTGGGCGGTGTGGATCGCCTACGACCTGCCCGGCAGTTACGAGGAAATGCCGCCCAACCTGGTGGACGAATTGCAGCGCGACCGCCGCTGGTGCCATGGCAACCTGATCAATTTCCGCCTGTTTCTCGCACAGGGCTTCCATGTCGCCCACCGTGCGGTTTTCGTGACCGGGGCAATCGCATATGTTTCATCGCTGTTCTGGTTCATGTTCCTGCTGCTGTCTACCTTGCTGCTGGCGCAGCACGCGCTGGTCGAGCCGGAGTACTTCACCCAGCCGCATCAGCTGTTCCCGCTATGGCCGGAGTGGCGCCCCGACCGCGCGCTCGCCCTGTTCGGCGCGACCGCCGCCTGGCTGTTCCTGCCAAAACTACTGAGCGTGGCATTGATCGTCACGCGTGGCGCCAAACAATTCGGCGGAGTATCGCGCATGCTGGCCGGCATGTTCGCCGAATGGCTGTTCTCGATGCTGCTGGCGCCAATACGCATGCTGTTCCACACCCAGTTCGTGATCGCCGCGCTGACCGGCTGGCGCACCCACTGGAAATCGCCCGCGCGCGAGGACGCCTCCACCGGCTGGGGAACAGCCCTGCGCCTGCACGGCACGCATACGCTGCTGGGCATGGCCTGGGCAGGCGGCGTCCTGTGGCTGAACCCCTCGTTCCTGCCGTGGCTGCTGCCGGTGGTCGGCGCACTGGTGCTGTCGATTCCGATTTCCGTTTATTCCAGCAGCGCGCGGCTCGGCAGGCTGGCGCGCAGGCTGGGACTGTTCCTCACCCCGGAGGAATCCCGCCCGCCGGCGGAACTGCAGCAGGTCGCCGGCGACATGGCGCAGCGAACACCGGGCACCTGCTTCGCCGATGCGGTGGCAGACCCCGCCTGCAACGCCCTGCTCTGCGCCCTGGTCAGAACGCGCGCGCGAGGCTCGGCCGCCTTGCGCCAGCGCCGCACGAAACTGGCCGAGACCGCCCTGCGCAAGGGGCCGCGCGCACTAGCCGATGCCGAAAAAATGGCGCTGCTGGACGACCCCCAAACCCTGTCGCAACTGCATCTAAAAGTGTGGTCCGCGCCCGACGCGCATGAGAGCTGGCTAAAGCCCTATGCGATGGCAACACTGGAGCGCTTGCCAGAGACGCATCCCGTGCCAGCGATCCTGCCATTGGGCGCCCGTGCCTGACTTGCGGAATGAAATCTTGTGGACTGAAAGGATGATGCTCTTTTCAGCCGGGACTCAGAACAGGAGCTGCACGTTCACGCCTGCAGAGTTGCTGTCGTAGTCGTAGCCCGAAATGTTGGAGTCTCGCCGGATATGCTGCAGCGTGCCGCCGACGGTGATCTTGCGGGTCGCCTGCCAGTCGGCGCCGAACAGCAGGGACTGCACGGTGTCTTCGCGCATGGGCGCAGTCGGGACGATGGCGCCGCGATAGTCGCGCGTGCCGTAGTCGTAGCGCGCCCGGAAGGTGGTCTTGGGGCTGAACTTCCAGCTCGGCGACAGGCTGAAGGTGTCTGCCACGTAATAGCTGTTGCCGTCCTCCTGGAAACTGAACAGGTTGCGCGACAGCGAGGTGTCTATTTGCAGCTTGTCGGTGGGCTTCCAGCGATAGAGCAGGCGGCCGACGGTGCCGGCATAGTCGCGCTGCGAAAAATGGTCGTGCGTGCGGTCGACGTAACCCAGCTTGCCGAGGAACTCGGACTTCACGCTCGCGTGCCAGTCCAGCGTGAGTTCGGTCGTGCTCTCATCGAAGCCGGTGTCGAGCTGCGCGATCGGGTCCAGCGGGCGCCCGTTGTATTCGCCGGTGGTCTCGCGCCGCACCAGCGAAATCCAGTTCTGCGCGCGCGACACGTACTTGACGCCGAATTCCGCACCCTGCTGCTGGTAGTCGCCCACGGCATCGAAGGTCTCGCTGTTGCGCGAGCGCACATCCACGAGGCCGCCCAGCAGGTGCACGCCGGCGCCGATGTCGCCATCCACTGTAAACACATGGGTCTGGTTGGTCTGGATGCTTTTCTGCCCGAAGTTGCGGAAATCCGCGAAGTTGTTGAGTTCCTGCTTCTGGTCGGCCAGCAAGACCCCGCTGATGCGCGGCGAAAGTTGCCACAGCCAGGCGCCACGGTAATTGAAGGCGGTGTGGTTCAGGAAATCGTAGTTCTGGTAGCGGTTGTCGACCACCGTCGCATCCAGCTGGAAACGCTGCAGCGAGTATGGTTTGTCGATTTTGATGCCAGCACTGGTGGAATAGATCAGGTCGGATTTTTGCGAGTCGCCGAGAAACGGCTTCGGGCTTTCTGAATCGGACAGGCGGAACAGGTTGTCGTCGTACAGCACCCGCTCGCCGAGCACGAAATCGAAGGTGTCTGGCACGACCGGCTGTTCCTGCTGGTCCACCGCATGCGCCGCTGGCAACACGAGGGCCAGGGCAAATGCCGGGATGCGATGCGAAAACACCACCGGACGCACCCCCCGCCCGCGCCGGCCCATGGAACGACCATGGCTTGTTTTGTCGGACATAGGATGCCCCCCTGGTGACGAAATCCGATGCTAGTCAGTAAACCCTGCAGCAACAAGACCGTTCGTCACTTGCTTCCGCCCACCACCTGCAGCTCGCGCTGACCTGCGCGCGCCGCTTCCGGGCTCGTGTCCGGCGCCGCGCCGAACATGCCTTCGAGCATGGCGCGGAACTCCTTGCCGCATTCAGGATGGCGCAGTCCCAGCTTGACGGTCGCTTCCAGATAACCGTTCTTGGAACCACAGTCATAACGCACGCCATTGAAACGATAAGCGAGCACCTGCTCCTCGCTCAGCAACCCGGCAATGGCGTCGGTGAGCTGGATTTCGCCGCCCGAACCGGGCTTGACGTTTCTCAGGTGATGGAAAATTCTCGGCGTCAGGACGTAGCGCCCGACAACACCCAGTGTCGACGGGGCCTCTGCCGGTTTCGGCTTTTCCACGATACCGGTGACCTGCTCGGCGTTCTCGCCGATGGGCTTGCTGTCGACGATGCCGTAGCTGTCTGTCTCATCCGGCGGCACGTCTTCCACACCCAGCAGCGAGCAGCGATAGTAATCGTAGGCCTCGACCATCTGCTGAATGACCGGCTTTCTGGCGTCCAGCAGGTCATCGGCCAGCAGCACGGCGAACGGGTCGTCATTGATCATTGGCTGCGCCAGCAGTACCGCATGGCCCAGCCCCATTGCCTTGGTCTGGCGGATGTAAATGAAGTTGACGTGCTTGGGCACGATGTTCTGCACCAGCGCCAGCATCTCCTTCTTGTTCTTCCGCTCCAGTTCGTTTTCCAGCTCGTAAGCCATGTCAAAGTGGTCGGAGATGGAGCGCTTGTTGCGCCCGGTGATGAAAATCAGGTCGGTGATGCCGGCGGCGACCGCCTCCTCGACGGCATATTGGATGAGCGGCTTGTCCACGATGGGCAGCATTTCCTTGGGGCTGGCCTTGGTGGCGGGAAGAAAGCGGGTGCCGAGACCGGCAACGGGAAAAACGGCTTTGGTGATTTTTTTCATGGCATCGATTTTGGGGTTGTTGAGGAATGGCTTGCGGGTCCGCCCTGCGGCGGCGATCAGGCGACGCGCTGCCTGCGTTCGATCGGGAGGTGGAGCGACTCCCATGTCCAGGCATGCAGGATCATGGTCTCGAGGTCGGGGTAGGCAGGTTTCCACCCCAGCTCCTTCTGTGCAAGGCGCGGGTCGGCCACCAGCCGCGCGGGGTCGCCGGGGCGACGCGGGCGATCGACCACCTTCACCCGGCGGCCGGTGACCCGCTGCGCGGCGTCGATGACTTCCTGCACGGAGAATCCCTGGCCGTTGCCCAGGTTGTAGAGGCTGCTTTCGCCGGTTTCCATCAACCTTTCCAGGGCCAGCGAATGCGCGGCGCACAGGTCGTTCACATGGATGTAGTCGCGGATGCAGGTGCCGTCCGGGGTGTCGTAGTCGCGGCCGAAAACGCTGACCGAATCGCGCTTGCCCGACAGCGCCTGCAGCACCAGGGGTATCAGGTGCGTTTCCGGCTCGTGGCGCTCGCCAAGGGCGCCGGAAGGATCGGCGCCGGCGGCATTGAAATAGCGCAGGCAGACCGACTTCAGGCCGTATGCCCGCTCATAGTCCTCAAGCATCATTTCGACCATCCATTTCGAGCGCCCATACGGGTTGAACGGCGCCTTGGGATGGAAGGTATTGATCGGCAGGTATTCGGGCTCGCCGAAAATGGCGGCAGTGGAGGAGAAAATAAAGTACGACACGCCGTGGCGGACCATCGCATCCAGCAGGTTGAGCGTGTTGACTACATTGTTGGCGTAATACTTGGCGGGGTGCGTGACCGACTCCCCGACCTGGATGTGGGACGCGAAATGCATCACGGCATCCGGCGAAAAGCGCCGGAAGGTCTCGTCCAGCCGGCCCGTGTCGGCGAGATCGCCTTCGACGAACTCGCCGCCCAGCACGGCATCGCGAAACCCGGTCGACAAATTGTCGTAAGCAATCACGGCGTGGCCCTGCTCCAGCAGCATCTTCACCATGTGCGAGCCGATATAGCCTGCGCCCCCAACAACGAGAATGTTCATGACGGGTCCTTTACTCAAGATTTCTTTTGATCGATCGCGGTGACAATGCGCCGCCCTCGTCGGGGCCGGCCATTTGCGGACGCGTGCGATACTGGAAAATGCAATACGCAAAAAACATCAGCGTATCGACGGTGTAGCGCCGCAGCAGCCGGCGTGGCTCCTGGCACAGCCGGAACAGCCATTCCAGGCGCAGGTTGCGCACGACCTTCGGGGCCCGCAGCTTGTCGCCGGCCCAGAAATCAAACAGCGCGCCGACCCCTGCCACCACGCCGGCATCCAGCGCCTTGCGGTTATGCAGGATCCATTCCTCCTGCCTGGGATTGCCCAGGGCCACCAGCAGCACTTCAGCTTCGGCGCGATTGATGTGTTCGATGACGGCATCGTTGTCCTGCATGCCCGCATAGCCATCACGCCAGCCCACCACTTCCTGTCCCAGTTCCCGAGTGACGTAGTTCGCCGCCTTGTGCACGACCTCGGGCCGCCCACCCAGCAGGAACACACGCAACGGCCGTTCAGACTGGCGAAACAGGTAGGGCGTGAAATCCGTGCCATTGAGGTTGGCCTTGAAACTGCGGCCGCGCAGAATGCGCGCGGCGATGTCGAGGCCAATACCGTCATTGACGATCAGCACCTGCTCATTGCACATGTCCCTGAGCAGCGCCTTGCACTGGACGACGAAATTGCAGTTGGCGAACAGCAGCGAAACCTTCTCGCCCTGGCGCAAGGCGGCCAGCAAAAAATTCGACAGGTCCTGCGGGGTAGCTTCATGAACCGGAAAACCGGCAATCGGCACCACGTTTCCAATATTCACTTCTTCTCCTTCCATATTGGCCAAGGCATGCACCCGGGCATCACCCCCGGAGAGAGCAACTGCCGTGCCATCCGCTCAAGCTGTTGATTTCCATGTCAAAACCTCTGGCCTTAAAAAAGAGCTTTCAAGATTGCGTCGCCAACGGGCGACAGCAACTTCCGTGTCTCGCTTAGGAAATTGATTCGACGCATGTTTTTTTGTCTCTCATGGCAGACAAGAATTCTTCAGTGGCGCGCGAGGTCGACGGAGCCTGCTCACGGCTTGTCATAGTCCTTGGGCAGGAACTGCAACTTGTCCCAGGGAAAGCCATCCAGCACCGCATAGTTGGGTTTGCCGCCGAACAATGTGGGATAAGGGTCCGTCTGGCCAAGCGCGGTATAGGAAACGGCATTCTGGGCGCGCAGCGACAGCGCGCCCGCCCGGTCCCATACGACGAAGCCATATTTCTGCGCAGCCTTGGCGATGATCTTGCCCGCCCGGCTCATGGGCAGCGCATCGACGTTCACCGCAGGGTCGAGCCGAAAACGCAGGCCTTCCGGAATGCGGTTGGGCGCCCAGGTCGGGTTGATGCCGTCCGAGCGGCTGGCCGGCCAGGAAAAAACGCTCTTGTCTTCTGCATCTACCAGCGCGAACCCGATGGCATGCCGGATTTCACCGCGCGTCAGCTCCTCCGCGGTGATCTGCCCGCCAAGGAAGGGCAGGCTGGTGGCAGTGGTCCCGTAATACTTGTAGAAAATGCCGCTGCTGGTCGAGGCATTCTGCAGGCGCCCGCCCCAGCATGCCTGCCATTTGCCGTCGACTTTCCTTGCCTGCCAGAACTCCCATACCGTGTCGCTTGAGGGCTGGTAGACGGTCATTTCGGCATCCGTGCCCTTGGAGGGCACGGCATAGTCCGGGATGGGAACCGCCTGCCACTGCTCGGCCAGGCTGTTGTCCAGATACCCTTTTTTCTGGCAATCCCATTGCGTCACTTTGAGCGCGGGCACACTCGCGTCCACCGTGTAGACCGGGCTGGCATATTCGCGCGTGTTGATGGTCACGGTGCCATAGTAGGCCGCCTTTTGCCGCAACAGCTCCTTCACGAAATTGATGGTGTTGGGATGCAGCGGCGCATTCGCCGGGATGGGGGTATACCAGAAGCTGGTTGGCGCAAACACGGCATCGGTGGGCAGCGATTGTGCAATTGCAGCGGTTGGCAGCCAGGCCAACGCCAGCATGATTCGGACGGTGTTACTTGAGCTCATACACGCCTCCTGTTTTGGGTTTCTGGGAAAGCCTCTTGCCGAGGGCGATCCATTTCCGCTCGTAATAGAAAGTTGAAAAATGCGCTGTAACGAACAGCGCAGCGAACAGCAGCGGCCGCTTGGCGTATTTTTCAAATTTTTCGCCGCTGCCAAGCCAGGTGTCGGCCAGAAAGAAGTGGTAGACATACAGCGCGTAGGAAATGGCGGCGATATAGCGCAGGATCGGGTTGTCGAGGAATTCCGCGACGCGCGTGCGCGGATTGAACAGCGTGCTGCCCACCGCTGCCGCCGCCAGATACGGCCTGAAGTAGTTCATGAAACCGCTGTCGGGGTGGCTGGACACCAGCAACAGCAACAGCAAAAGGGGAAACAGGGCCGGCTGCAGCGCGAAGCGCAACCCCCATTCCATGCGCCTGCCGCCCAGCCGCCCGTTGTAAACCAGCGCGAGCGTGGCACCGGCCAGTATCTCGTCTACCCGTAAATGGGTGATCACGGAGTAGTGTGCCTCGTAGCCGACCCGCAGCAGGGTGAAGACAAGGCACAAGACGGGAATCAGCAGCAGCCCGCGCTTGCCGAGCGATGCCACCAGCAGCGCCACCCCCAGGTAGAAATGCATTTCCACACACAGCGACCACAAATGGTCGGTCACCGGGATCAGCGGCTTGGGCGGGTAGTTCGCATAGAACAGGAAATGCGCCGGCATGGCCCCGTCGGGCACCGGGTAAATGAGGAATACCAGGCCCATGTAAGCCCAGGCCAGGGGCAGAATGCGGAATAGCCGGCGGATCAGGAAATCCTTCACGCCATATTGATTGTTGAGCAGGAAATGCGTCACCAGAAAGCCCGACAGCACGAAAAAGAACACCATGCCGAGCAGCCCGACGCCGACGTTCAGGTGCCAGGGCTTCGGCCCCAGCGGCAACAGGTGTGCGGCCAGCACCAGCAGAATGCTGATGCCACGCCAGCCATCCAGCATGGCGAATCGTTCGCCGCTCTTCATCCGGCCACCCCCATGGCATTTTTCCGCTGCGCAAAAAATACTCGGGACGGCTCTTCGATGAATCGGTAGCACAGCGCGGAAATATTCCAGGCCAGCAGGAAGAAAGCCAGAATGCTTGCAATGCCGAAACCGTCCCTGAGCGCGGGCAGTTTCTCCTGCAGCCTGACGAACAGCGCGAGCGTGAAGAAATGCGACAGATACAGCGAGTAGGAAATATCGCCGAGACGGGCAAACGGCCGGAGCATGAGCGAAGGGGCTGCCCGTGCTCGGCTGTTCAGCGCCGCTGCCGCCACCAGCGCCAGCGACGCGCCGCCCCATACAAGCACCCTGCCTGCGTCCGATTCGTGAACGATGCTGGACAAGAACGTCATCGCAACCAGCGCCGCCAGGACAGACTGCCAGACGCCCAGCCTGACCCTGCGCTGATACAAGACCGCGACGATGCAGCCGAGCAGAAACTCGAACAGCAAAGGACTGGACAGCATCTGCAGCAGCGGCATGGCGGGAGAAAAAACGGTGCCCACGAAGACGCACGCGGCGAAGCAGCTCACGATGAAACCCAGGCGCATGGCCGGCTGCAAGCCCAATGCGAGCGCCACGGCAAACGCCAGGTAAAACAGCCACTCGTAAGTCAGCGTCCACGCGATTGGAAGCACATAGGCGTGATAAGCCTCGGCGCTCATGTCGACCGGGTACTCGTTGTAGGGCATGAACAGCATGGAGAAAGTGAACTTCATGGCGCTGTAGTCGGTGTTCACTTCACTGGCGGCCAGGGTGGCCACCCCGAAGGCAAGCGCAGTCAGCGCCCAGTAAAGCGGCGCGATGCGCATCAGCCTGCGCCACAGGAATATCCGGGCTGAAGAGGGGCCGGCCTGGGCTGATTGCGTCATCATCATGATGAAACCGCTGATCACGAAAAAAATGTCCGCGCCTGCGCCGCCAAATTGCAGCAGCGCGGGCCAGCCTTCTGCGCCGTGTTCCACCTGTGCGGCAACGTAGTGATGGCACACCACCATCGCCGCTGCCACCCCTCTCAGAACCTGAATCCAGATAAACATTTCGGCGCCCGCCATCCGTAACGTCAGTCGCGCCGGGAACGCACCCACTCCACCTGGCGCCGGACGAGGAAGCCAAGGTAGAGGGGGACTTTTCCGAGGGCATAGACGGGCGCGTAAGCCAGGCTGCCCAGCGAGAGAATGCGGCGGCCGTAGCGCGTCCAGGCCAGCAGCACGGCGACAGCCAGCAGCGCGAGATTGAGGAAGGGCAGAACCGGCAGCCAGGACCATGCCGTCGCGTCCAGTCCCCACAGGGCCAGGCCCAGCCCGCAGGTGGCGAGCACCGCCAGCGTCAGCAGGGCGAGCGGCGGCACCCACAGGTCGAGGACCAGCGCCAGCAGGCCGAGATTTCCTGTCGCCAGGCTTTTCAGGAGACCGCGCGGACCGTAGTGCAGCAGCATGCCGAGATGGCCGTGCTCCCAGCGCGTGCGCTGCGATTGCACACCCGCGCTGCTCGACGGAAACACGCTGGTCACCCGGGCTTCCGGGCAAAAGCTGGGCGCGCGGCGCTGCTCTGCCAGTTCCAGGCCAAGCTTCAGGTCCTCGACGATGTGGCCGCTGGCCAGCTCGGCGTCGCGGATCGCCTGCCACGGAAACGCCATGCCGGTGCCCATCAGTTGGCAGGGCAGGCCCAGCCGGTGATAGCCAAGGGCGCGCGCATGATTCTTGACCGCCCAGGCAAATGCCGCGATCCGGGTCTTGAGACCGGCGCCAGGCGGCACCTGCATGAGATACAGCGCCTGAACCGGACGATCGCTTTCCGCGCAGCGGCACGCCAGCCGGTCCAGCGCCCTGTCATGCAGCAGGCAATCGGCATCCACTACCACCACCACGTCTGGCGGTGCAGTGGCCAGGTGACGGATGCCGAAATCCAGCGCGTAGCCCTTGCCGCGTCGCGCTGCGTCGCGACGCTCGACCACCTCGGCGCCGCAAACCCGCGCACGGTCGGCGGTGTCGTCGCTGCAATTGTCGGCGACCACCAGCGGGCGGTCGACATCGCGCAGTTGCGCGACGATGGCATGCAGGCAGGCCGCGATGCCGGCAGCTTCGTCG
>DAIMZB010000009.1:0-17613 GCA_036734185.1 Thiobacillaceae bacterium
GCCGTAATCCGCGCGGCTGCGGCTGCGCACCTCCACGAATACCAGCACTCCGCCGTCCTGCGCGATGAGGTCGATTTCGCCCAGGCGGCAACGGTAATTCCTGCACACGACCGTGAGGCCGGCGGCTGCAAGCATTTTTTCCGCGCGGTTTTCGGCGAATTTTCCCAATAGTTGCTTCAGCATTTGCGACAATACCGGTATGAATGAAGCGCCATTACTGCCGGGATTGTATGTGGTTGCCACGCCGATCGGAAATCTTGGCGACATCACCTTGCGTGCGCTTGAAGTGCTGAAAGCCGCTGCATGCATTGCGGCCGAGGACACGCGGGTGACGGGCCAGCTGCTTGCGGCGCTCGGCATAAGCAGGCCCCTGCTTTCCGTACGCGAGCATAACGAGCGCCAGGGCGCGGAGAAAATCATCGGCAAAATCGCCGCGGGCGAAGCTGTGGCCTACGTCACCGATGCCGGCACCCCGGCAATTTCAGACCCTGGCTCGCTGCTGGTGCGCGCCGTGCATGAAGCAGGCTTTGCGGTGAGGCCGGTGCCTGGGGCAAGCGCGGCGGTTGCGGCGCTGTCGGTGGCCGGTTTTCCGCCCGGCCCCTGGCTGTTTTACGGCTTTCTTCCACCCCGGCCCAAGGCGCGTCAGGACGCAATACGCGGTCTTGGCGACATGTCATGCGTGCTGGTGTTTTACGAGGCCCCGCATCGCATTCGTGAAACCCTTGCCGACCTGGCCGGCGTGCTCGGCGGCGAACGGCGCATCTGCATCGCGCGCGAACTCACCAAGCAGTTCGAAGAGGTCGCCTGCATGCCGCTTGGCGAGACGGCCGCCTGGCTCGATGCCAGCGTGTACCGCGAAAAGGGTGAATTTGTGCTGATTGTGTCTGGCGCAACCGAGGCTGCGGGTGATGTTGCGGAATCGGAGCGCGTGCTGGAAGTGTTGCTGAAAGAACTGCCGGTCAATCAGGCGGCCAAGTTGGCCGCCCAGATCACGGGGGAAAAGAAGAACCTGCTCTACGAAATGGCGCTCAAGCTCAAGAACAATTAATCAATTGGCCTCGCGCACTTCATCGAAAATCGAAACCAGGTCTTTTTCCCAGCGCATGAAGATCGGCTTTAGTTCCGGGTCGGGATAAAACTCGGCAAGCAGGCCCGGGCGTGCGGTCGAGATCAAGGTGTTGCCGCCCTCCGCGAAAATCGCCACGGACAACGGCAGATAGGGGATGAGGTCCGGGTATTTTCTGGTCAGCATGGCAATTTCCTCAGGCTTGCCGAAAAACACGACCCGGTATTTGTCGGTTTTGTAGCCCTTGGCCGTGAGGCCGATGTCCACGCGCTGGACGCGGGCCACCTTGTAGCCGTGCTGGGTGACTGCGTTCTGCAGTGTTGACATGGCCTCCTCGAAATTCTGGCTCGAGCGTGCAATCAGCATCTCGTCAGCGCCGGCCGCAGCCGAACCCAGCGAAAATACCGCCAGGAGCATGAGTCGAAACAGGGTTCTCATAGCGAGGCCTCTTCCATGATTGCCTTGTACATTTTTGTTACCTGGTCGCACATTTCATTCAATTCTGAATTGTTGAAGATGCGTGACAGGCGTTTCGGGTTGGATGCCAGCATTCTGACCTTGCCGTCACGCTCCACTACCGTTATTCGGCAGGGCAGGAACAAGCCGACGCGGGGGTCGGTGGCCAGCGCCTTGTTCAGCATTCCGAAATTGCAGAAATACACGATATGTTCAGTGGGCGCTTCCTTTTCTTCCGGCACCAGCCCCGATTCGAGCTTCTGCTCGCGTATGAACACGAAGTTGTTGTTTCCGATGGCGAGCTTGATGTTTTCGACCGTGGTTTTAAGGTCGTAAGGGGAGTCCACGCTCAAAATGGCAGCGCTGGTTTCGAGTATTTTTGCGCTGTCGGCAAGGGGCGCGCGCTCAAAGCTTCGAACAAACGCCACTACATCGTTCAGGTCCCTGTCGCTGAGGCCGCGCTGGCCAAAGGCCGCCATGGGTGTACCTGCACGGCCTTTGACCAGAGTTGTTTTGATCACGGCGTCCTTGGCGGAGGCGAGGAAACCGGGGTTGTGCAGGGCGGGCGGCATGATGGGGAAATCGCGCGGGCGGGAGAACGTGATACCAGTGCCGTGGCCGCCTTCGCCGTTGGCGCCATGGCAGGCGGCGCAGTGTTTCTCGAAGAGGGCTCTGCCGCGCGTCGCATCGCCTTTCACGGGCGCCGCGCTGTAGGTTGGCACTTTGCCTTTGTACCAGGAACGCAGGTGGTGGATGATCGCGTCGACTTCGTCGTCCTTTAGCTGGGTAAAGGCGGGCATGACGCGTCCTGGACGCCCCACGCGAATGGTCTGGCGCAGGTAGTCGTCGTCAACCGTGGCGTGAAAAGAGGGCAGTGACAGGGGAATGCCAATGCCGCCGCTCCCGGTTTCGCCGTGGCAGGCGGCGCAGTTCTGCGCATAGAGCTTTGCGCCATCCGGCGCCGCGAGCGCGGCTGCACTGGCGATGCCAAACACGGCCCCAAGCAGGAAAGAGCGTTTCAGCATGCTGGCCCCCATCAGGACATGAATATCAACAAATGCTAATATACTCCCGTACGCCCAGGAGTCAAGCGGCCAGGGGCTGTTATGGCATTGGTATACTGCGGCCAAGACCTTGTGGACCGCCCGCCTTGTCTGGCTTCTGCTGCAGCTTAGCGCCATTGGGGCGGATATGTAACGGACACTTCTTCGAACAAACCGGATTGAGCTTTGGACCGCGTAACCTTGACCCGCCCAGACGACTGGCATCTGCACCTGCGCGATGGTGATGCGATGCGCAGCGTGCTGCTGCATACCGCGCGCCAGTTTGCGCGGGCCATCGTCATGCCCAACCTCAGGCCGCCGGTGACCACCGTGGCGGCGGCGCAGTCCTATCGCGAGCGCATCCTGGCGGCGCTGCCGCCGGGTGTTGATTTTGCGCCGCTGATGACGCTCTACCTGACTGACAACACCCAGGCTGCGGAAATCCGCGCCGCCCGGGAAAGCGGGTTCGTGCATGCAGTCAAATATTACCCGGCCGGCGCCACGACCAATTCCGATTCAGGCGTGACCGACCTGCACAAGGCCTATCCCGCGATTGCCGCCATGGAAGAGCATGGCGTGCCGCTGTTGCTGCATGGCGAGGTGACCGATCCCGAGGTCGATGTGTTCGACCGCGAATCGGTGTTCATCGAACGCTACCTCAGCCGGCTGTTGCGCGATTTCCCCCGGCTCAAGATCGTGCTCGAACACATCACCACCCGTGGCGCCGCAGAATTCGTCGCGGCCGCGCCCGCCAATGTCGCGGCCACCATCACCGCGCACCACCTGCTTTACAACCGCAATGCCATGTTCAAGGGCGGTATCCGCCCGCATTATTACTGCCTGCCGGTGTTGAAGCGCGAAGTCCACCGCGAAGCGCTCATCGCCGCGGCGGTATCGGGAAGCCCGAAATTTTTTCTTGGCACGGATTCCGCACCGCACGCGAAAAATGCCAAGGAAGCCAGCTGCGGCTGTGCCGGGATCTACACGGCGCATGCCGCCATCGAGTTGTACGCTGAGGCATTCGAAAGCGCGGGCGCACTCGACAAGCTCGAGGCCTTTGCCAGCTTCCATGGCGCGGATTTTTACGGCCTGCCGCGCAACAGCGGGCAAGTCACGCTGTACCGGCAAAGCTGGGCGGTGCCTGAAAGCCTGGCCATGGGCGACCAGCAGCTTGTCCCTTTGCGCGCCGGCGAATCACTGGCCTGGAAACTGCAGGGCTGACAAAACGACGGCAGGCTTTCGCCTGCCGAAGCCCGAGGCATTGCGCCTCAGGGCAACGCCGCGACAGGGGAATCGCGGCAGGGAGGAAACAATTTCTCACCAGGAAGACTTCACCTTGCTGCCATGTTGGGCGAGGCTTCTTCCTTTTCAATCGGAATGGCAGCGGCGGCTGCCGCAATCCTGATTCGGGCCTGCTCGCTTCGCAGGCGGGCAAAAGTCTTGGCGATGTCGGTGTGCTTGGCGGGCACGTATTTGAAATTCGGATCAAGCAGACTGTTCGGTTTGGGCATGTTCGGGTTTCCTTTCTGAGTCGCTGCCTAATTCAAGGCAGCCTGCGCAATGACTGCGCAATGCGCGGGTGCTCATGGAAATGCCGGGATGGTCGGTTCCGGGGCGCTGCCGCTCGCTTCGGGGTGCCGAGTTGCGACCAATTTCCTGATTTCGTCGACGCGCGTGCCCGGCACATCCACCATCATCAGCACGCGACCGGCCAGAATGGCGGACTCGAAGGTTTTCAGCCGCGAGTTGGGGATGGAGCTCGCGATCATGCTGGAAACCCATGCGCCAAACGCTGCGCCGATCAGAGCGGTTACCAGAATGGTCACCAGCTGAAGATTGACTCCCGCAGGCGGGAACAGGATCGCCACCAGACCCGCCAGGATGCCGATGCCCCCGCCCACCGCAAGGCCGGTTTCTGCACCGTGGACGAAATCGGTTTTTTGCAGGATGGATGCTTCCTGCATGCCTTCCAGCGGGATGCCGTCCCTGGCGAGGACGTGGATGTGGCGATCCTCGATGCGTGCCAGCAGAAGTTCGTCGCGGATGCTGCGGGCGCTGGCCACATCGGGCACCATGAAATACAGCCGTCGTCTCATGTTGATCTCCTCTTTCGCGTTGAACGCCCCGGCAAAGCGGGGATTAAAGAGTCAAAAACACGGCTCCGAGTACTCTTCTTAGCAAGGTTTGGCGGCGAAACAACCTTATAATTGCAGTGGGTTGGCTGGACAGCCGCTGCGTGCTTTCGCACGGAGAGGAAAGTCCGGGCTCCACAGAGCAGGATGCCGGCTAACGGCCGGACGCCGTGAGGCGAGGAACAGGGCCACAGAGACGAGCCGGTTAAGACCGGGGTGAAACGCGGTAACCTCCATCCGGAGCAACACCAAATAGGCAGGCGACGACGCTGCTCGCTGAGTCTGCGGGTAGGTGGCTTGAGCCCGCCAGCAATGGCGGGCCTAGAGGAATGGCTGTCGTGGGGGTTCGCCCCCTTACAGAACCCGGCTTACAGGCCAACCCGCTTCCCATTTAAATCAAATGGTTATCTAATTTACCTGTGTATCGTAATTAGGATATGCGGGTAAGCCTTCGTTTTATAAGCTTCTCATCATCTGTGGATAGTTGCTGTAAGTCTTTGAGCTTACAGGAATTTTTTCTATTTCTTATTGACACTGCGGTTTTCTTGCCTCTATAGTGGGAATATGTGTCATTTTGTGGATGATTGTGGATGAAAGTCCCTTTCGTTTGCACAAAATAATAGTCAACACCCGCAAAACAACAGCAAGGGGCAAGAGGAGATATGTTCCGGGGCGTCAGCACCGTCAGTCTGGATAGCAAGGGCCGCGTGGTGGTCCCGGCGCGCTATCGTGATGCGCTGCTCGCCATTGCGGGCGGGCGTGTCGTCGTGACGGCCGATCCTGGCCAGTGCCTGCTGCTCTATCCCCTGCCCGAGTGGGAGCCGATCGAGAAAAAGCTCACCGGGCTTTCCGGTTTCAATCCGCAAATTCGCGCCTTGCAGCGCTTGCTGGTCGGCCATGCGCACGAGCTCGACATGGACGCGGCCGGCCGCATTTTGCTGCCGCCGATGCTGCGCCAGTTTGCCGCGCTGGAAAAAAACGTGGTGCTGGTCGGGCAGGGCGCCAAGCTGGAAATGTGGAACGAGGAACGCTGGCAGAACGAGGTGGACCAGGCCCTGGCTTTCAACAATGGCCAGATGCCTCCGGAGCTGGAGGGCTTCACTTTGTGACGCAGCACCTGCCGGTATTGGCCAGCGAGGCCATCGGGGCCCTGGCGATCAATCCGGACGGCGTGTATGTGGACGGCACCTTCGGACGCGGCGGACACAGCCGTCTGATCCTGGAGAAATTGTCGAGCCGTGGCCGCCTGATCGCGCTTGATCGCGATCCGGCTGCAATCGCCGCGGGGCGCGAGATCAAGGATGCGCGACTGGCGCTGGTGCGAGCGCCTTTTTCGCGGCTGGCGCCGGTGCTGGACGAGTTGGGTGTTGCGAAGGTTGACGGGATTTTGCTGGATATCGGCGTGTCGTCGCCGCAGCTTGATGAGGCGGCGCGCGGTTTCAGCTTCCGGCTGGAAGGCCCGCTCGACATGCGCATGGATCCGGACGCGGGCATGAGTGCGGCGGAATGGGTTGCGCAGGCAGATGAAGATGAGATGGCGGAGGTGATCAGGGGGTATGGCGAGGAACGGTTTGCTCGACAGATTGCGCACGCGATTGCTGCGTCGCGAAAGGTATCTCCGATCCGTACAACGGGTGAGCTTGCGCAAATCGTTGCGGGCGCCGTCAGGAAGCACGAGCCTGGCCAACATCCGGCGACGCGTACCTTTCAGGCTATACGGATTTTCCTCAATCACGAGCTTGAGGAGCTAGAAACCGTGCTGCCGGCGTGCGTGCAAAGACTCAAACCCGGCGGCAGGCTGGCAGTGATCAGTTTCCATTCCCTGGAAGACCGCATCGTCAAGCGCTTCATGCGCGATGAGGAGCGCGGCGAGGAACTGCCACGCGGGCTGCCGGTGCGCGCTGCCGATATCGCGCCGGGGCGGCTCAAACGCATTGGCAAGGCCATTCGCGCGACTGCAGCGGAAACGGAAGCCAATCCGCGTGCCCGGAGCGCAGTCTTGCGCGTTGCCGAGAGAGTGGGGGCGGGCGCATGAAGAAGCTCGACATCATGCTTGCTCTGGCGCTGATTGTCTCTGCGCTGACGCTGGTGAATGTGCAGCATCGCGCGCGCACTGTTTTTGTTGAATTGGAAGCGCTGAAGAAAGAAGCAGGCGAGTTGGATGTGGAGTGGGGGAAGTTGCGGTTGGAACAGAGCACGCTGACCAGCCATGCCCGGGTTGAGGCGCTGGCGAAAACCCAGCTTGGCCTCGTGACGCCTTCCCTCGACAAGATCTTGATGCTCGACGCCGGGGCGCAGCCATGAGCGTGAACTATTCGAGCAGAAAACTGCTGCAGGTCCACATCACGCCGTTGCGGATGACCCTGGTCGCGGGTCTGCTCGGCCTCTGGTTCGCCGCATTGGGTATTCGCGCGCTCTACCTGCAGGGGCTCAACAAAGATTTTCTGCAGGGCAAGGGCGATGCGGTTGCTTCGCGCAGGCTTGCGATTCCCGCGAACCGCGGCATGGTGCTGGACCGCTTCGGCCAGCCGCTCGCGATCAGCACGCCGGTGGAAGCCTTGTGGGCGCAGCCCTCAGATACCGTGGACCTGAGCTCGCAGCAGATCAGTCGGCTCGCCGCGATACTCAATATGCCGACGAACGATCTGGCGCGTCGGCTCAAAACCCCGCACAAGGGCGAGGTCGCCATTGATCGCAACCTCAGTCCCGAGCAGGCGGTAAAAATCGCCGCGCTGGGTCTGCCGGGCCTGAAACTGCAGCGGGAATTTCGCCGTTTTTATCCGGCCGCGGAAGTGGCCGCGCACGTCGTTGGGTTCACGAACGTCGACGACGTCGGCCAGGAAGGCGTGGAACTGGCTTATCAGGATTGGCTCGCGGGCAAGGCGGGCAGCCGCCATGTGCTGCGCGACCGCCGCGGCCATATCGTGCAGGACCTGGGGCCGGTGCGCGGCGCGAAAATGGGCGGCAATCTGGGTCTTTCCCTTGACTACAAATTGCAGTACATCGCACACCGCGAGCTTGCGGCGACGGTCGAGAAAAACAAGGCCAGGGGCGGCGGCATCGTGGTGCTGGACGCCAAGACTGGCGAAATCCTTGCACTGTCCAACCTGCCCGTGGTCAACCCCAACGACCGCAAGAACTACCAGCCGGGGCTGATGCGCAACCGCGCAGTGATCGATACCTTCGAGCCGGGCTCCACGATCAAGCCGTTTACCGTGGCGGCAGCCCTGGAGCGCGGCCTCGTCCAGCCGGACACGATGTTGAACCTCCCCAGCGATTATGTCGTTGGAGGCAAGCACATCTCCGACGTGCATTACCACTCGCAGCTGACGGTGACCGGTATTTTGCAGAAGTCGAGCAATATCGGCGTCGCGCAACTGGCCATGAGAATGAAGCCCGAGGATCTGTGGAGCCTTTATCACCGCGCCGGTTTTGGTGAAAAGCCCGGCTCCGGTTTCCCTGGCGAGGTTGGCGGACGCATGCGCCCGGCGGAAACCTGGAGAGAAGTCGAGCAGGCAACCCATGCCTACGGCTATGGCATATCGGTCAGCCTGCTGCAGCTGGCGCGTGCCTACATGGCGTTTGCCAACGATGGTGTGGTGATGCCGCTGACTTTTCTCAAGCGCGAGCCGCAGGAGCTGGACGGCGAGCGCGTCCTGTCCGTTCGTGTCGCGCGCCAGGTGCGCGAGATGATGGAAACCGTCACCCAGGAAGGCGGCACGGGTACCCTGGCCCAGGTGCCAGGCTACCGTGTGGCAGGCAAGACGGGCACCGCCTACAAGCTGATTAACGGCCGTTACAGCAACGACAGCTACATTGCCTCATTTGTCGGGCTGGCGCCTGCTTCCGATCCCCGCCTGATCATTGCGGTGATGATTGACGATCCTCGCGGCGGTGCGCATTTCGGCGGCGTCGTGGCGGGCTCGGCATTTGCGCAAGTCATGGCCGCCTCGCTTCGGCAGCTCGGCGTGTCGCCCGACGCGCCAGTGGAGCCGGCGACCCGGATGACCAGTCCGCAAACCGTTCCCAAACCGGGTGAGGCCTGATGTCCTGCGCGCGCCTGCCCCAAGCCTCCGCCCTGCTGCACAAGCTGGGTGTTTCCGTATCCGCATTGACCTCCGACAGCCGGCTGGCGCGCCCGGGCGTGGCGTTCGCGGCTTATCCGGGCGCCGCGCAGGATGGCCGCAGTTTCATCCCCCAGGCCATTGCCGAGGGCGCGCCGGCGGTGATCTGGGAAGAGGATCATTTCCTCTGGGATCCAGCCTGGCAGGTGCCGAATCTGGCGGTGCCCGGCCTCAAGCAGCGCCTGGGTGAAATTGCCGCCTGCGTGTACGGCGACCCTTCCAGCCGGCTGCACATGATCGGCGTGACCGGCACCAACGGAAAAACCTCAGTTACGCACTGGATTGCGCAGGCGCTCAATCACACCGGCATGCCCAGCGCGGTGATCGGCACACTGGGCAACGGCTTTGCCGGGCAGCTTACGCCTGCCTCGAACACCACGCCCGATGCGGTGCAGCTGCAGGAGGCGCTCGCCCGTTATGTGAGCGAGGGCGCGCATGCCTGCGCCATGGAGGTGTCCTCGCACGGGCTGCACCAGGGACGCGTCAATGGCTGCCGCTTCAATGTTGCCGTATTGACCAATCTGTCGCGCGACCATCTCGACTACCACGGCAGCATGGAAGCGTATGCCGCGGCGAAGGCGCAGCTGTTTGCCTGGCCTGGCCTGGAGCATGCCGTGCTGAACATGGATGACGCCTTTGGACAGATGCTGTCCGCCAAGGCGGCCGGGGCAAAGGTTGTCGGCTACGGATTCCGCCAGGGTGAGGTCGTGGCCGAGGCCTGCAAGGAAGGGCGCGACGGGCTGGTGTTGTCGCTCAACACGGCATGGGGCCGGGGCGAGCTCAAGGCGTCCCTCCTAGGTCGTTTCAATGCCTATAACCTGCTGGCCGCGCTGGCCGCGCTGCTGGTGTCGGATGTGCCGTTCGAAGAGGCGTGCGCGGCGCTTGAGAAGGTCACGCCGCCAGCCGGGCGCATGCAGATGCTCGGCGGAGGCAGGCAGCCGCTGGTGGTTGTGGACTATGCCCACACCCCCGACGCGCTGGAGAAAGTCCTGGCAACCCTGCGTCCGCTCGCTGGCGAAGGCCGCGTGATCTGCGTGTTCGGCTGCGGTGGCAACCGCGACAAGGGCAAGCGTCCGTTGATGGGGCGGGCGGCCTCACAGGGAGCCGACCTGCTGTTTGTCACCAGTGACAACCCTCGCAACGAAGACCCGCTCGCGATCATTGCGGACATCCTGCATGGCGTCAAAACCGATACGGCGCGCATTGAGTCGGATCGCGCCCGTGCGATTTTCGAGGCCGTGGGTGAAGCCGGTGTCGATGACATCGTCTTGATCGCCGGCAAGGGGCATGAGGACTATCAGGAAGCGCAAGGACTGAAAATGCATTTCTCCGACGTGGAAGCCGCGCAAAAGGCGCTGGAGGCATGGACATGATGATGCGACTGTCCGAAGCCGCCGCGGTCGTGAACGGGGATCTCGCCGGACAGGACCGCGAGTTTTCCGCAGTGTCCACCGACACCCGGACCATTCGCGCGGGCGATCTGTTTGTTGCCCTGAAGGGTGGAAACTTCGATGGCGCCAGCTTCGCGGCCAGGGCCATTGAAGCGGGCGCAGCCGGCGTCATGGTCAACGCTGATTCGCAGTCCGAGGCCGCACCCGCCATCCACGTTGCCGACACGCGCATTGCGCTTGGCAGGCTTGCGGCTGGCTGGCGCGAGCGCTTCGCAATACCGGTCATCGCCATCACCGGCAGCAACGGCAAAACCACGGTCAAGGAGATGACAGCCCTCATTTTGCGCGCCGTTTCCTCGGCCGATGCGGTGCTGGCCACCGAAGGCAACCTCAACAACGACATCGGCTGCCCGCAGATGATGCTGCGGCTGCGAAAGACGCACGCCTATGCGGTGCTTGAAATGGGCATGAACCATCCCGGTGAGATCCGTTACCTCTCGCGGCTGGCGCGCCCGGACGTGGCGCTGGTGAACAACGCACAGCTCGCGCACATCGGCCACATGGGTTCGGTGCGGGCAATCGCCGAGGCCAAGGGCGAGATTTTCGAAGGCCTGTCGGAGCGGGGCGTAGCCATCATCAACGCGGACGATCCATACGCCGATTATTGGCGCGGACTGAACGCAGGGCGCCGGGTGCTGAGCTTTGGCTTCTCCGCCGGAGCGGACGTGCGCGGCGAATATCAGGCCGACTCGTACGGCGGCACGCTGCATGTAGTTTGCGCCAAGGGCAGCGCCCGCGTTGCCCTGCAAGTGCCGGGTGAGCATAACGCGCGCAATGCACTGGCCGCGCTGGCCTGCGTGCTCGCGGCCAACATCGATTTGCAGGTGGCCGCCTCGGCCCTGGCCGGTTTTACCGGCGTCAAGGGCAGGCTGCAGCGCACGCCCGCGCTGCAGGGTGCGCAATTCATCGACGACACCTACAACGCCAATCCGGATTCCGCGCGCGCTGCGCTTGCCGTTTTGTCGCGGCAGCCGGGGCACAGATATTTCGTGCTCGGAGACATGGGCGAACTGGGCGAAGAAGGGCCGGCCATGCATGCGCAGATCGGCCTTGCCGCGCGCGAGGCGGGGGTCGAGCGCCTGTTCGGACTGGGTGATCTCGCACGCGAGGCGGTTCGGGCTTTTGGCGCCGGCGGCATGCATTACGAGCGCATCGAGGAACTGCTGGCCGATGTTGAAAACGCCCTTGCGCCGGGAGTGACGGTGCTGGTCAAGGGCTCGCGCGCCATGCAGATGGACCGCGTCGTGAAAAGTTTGAGTGAGGGAGCGCACTGATGCTGCTTTGGCTATTCCAAATGTTGGGCGAAGACATCTCGCTCTTCAATGTCTTCGGCTACATCACGTTGCGTGCGGTGATGGCGGTGCTGACCGCGCTGGTGATCTCATTCGTGGTCGGCCCGTGGATGATTGAAAAGCTCAAGATCATGAAGTTCGGCCAGGCCGTGCGCGACGACGGCCCGCAGACCCATCTGGTGAAAGCCGGCACGCCCACCATGGGCGGCGCGCTGATCCTGACCGCCGTGACCGTGTCGACTTTCCTGTGGATGGACCTCACCAACAAATATGTCTGGGTGGCGCTGCTGACCACGCTGGGGTTTGGCATCATCGGCTGGGTCGACGATTACAAGAAGATCGTGCACAAAAACCCGAAGGGCCTGCCCGCGCGCTGGAAATATTTCTGGCAGTCGGTGTTTGGGCTGGGCGCGGCGATCTACATTGCCACTTCCACGGTGCTCCCGGCGCAGACCGAGCTCATCGTGCCATTCTTCAAGAACGTGATCATTCCGCTCGGAGTCACAGGCTTCGTCGTCCTGACCTATTTCGTCATCGTCGGCTCGAGCAACGCGGTCAACCTGACCGACGGCCTCGACGGCCTGGCCATTCTGCCGACGGTGATGGTCGCCTCCGCGCTCGGTATCTTCGCCTATGCCGCCGGCCACGCCGTGTTCGCGAAATATCTCGGCGTCCCTCACATTCCCGGTGCGGGCGAACTGGTGGTGTTTTGCGCGGCCATTGCCGGCGCCGGCCTGGCCTTCCTGTGGTTCAACGCCTACCCGGCCGAAGTGTTCATGGGCGATGTCGGCGCGCTGGCGCTGGGCGCCGCGCTCGGCGTGGTGGCGGTGATCGTGCGCCAGGAAATCGTGCTCTTCATCATGGGCGGGGTCTTCGTGGTGGAAACCCTCTCGGTCATTATCCAGGTGGGCTCGTTCAAGATGACCGGCAAGCGCGTGTTCCGCATGGCGCCGCTGCACCATCACTATGAGCTCAAGGGCTGGAAAGAGACCCAGGTCGTCGTCCGCTTCTGGATCATCACCATGATGCTGGTGCTGATCGGCCTGTCCACATTGAAGCTCAGATGAACCAGGACCGCTTGCAACTTTCCGGCCGCAATGCCCTTGTCCTCGGACTGGGCGACACCGGTTTGTCCGCCGCCCGCTGGCTTGCGGCGCGCGGCGCCGCGGTGACGGTCGCGGACAGCCGCGAGCAGCCTCCCAATGCGCGGGCCTTAAAGGAAATGCTGCCCGGGGTGCCGCTGCACTGCGGGCCCTTCCGTGACGCGGTTTTGCAGGCGGCCGACCTGCTGGTCGCCAGCCCCGGCGTGCCGCTGGCCGAACCAGCGGTGGCGCGCGCCCGGCAAAAGGGTATCGAAGTCGCGGGCGACGTGGAATTGTTCGCGCGGGCGATCCAGTCCTCGCACGCCAGCGTCATCGCCATCACCGGCAGCAACGGCAAGAGCACCGTGACGGCAATGTGCGGCGCGATGAGCGAGGCGGCCGGCAAGGCCACTTGCGTTGCCGGCAACATCGGGCTGCCCGTGCTGGATGCGCTGATGGATATCGAAGCCGGCCGCATGGCCGAGCCGGAGGTCTGGGCGCTGGAGTTGTCCAGCTTCCAGCTGGAAACCACGGCAAGCCTGGATGCGGATGCCGCCACCGTTCTCAACATCAGCGAAGACCATCTTGACCGCTACTCGGGCATGGATGCCTATGCCGCAGCCAAGGCGCGCATTTTCTCCGGGCGCGGCGTGCAGGTGCTGAACCGCGACGATGCGCGCGTGATGTCGATGGCGATCCCCGGCCGCCGCCAGATCAGCTTCGGGCTGAATGGCGCGCCCGGCAGCGACGATTTCGGGCTGGACGGCGGCACCCTGTGCCGTGGCAATGAGCGCCTGATGCCGGTTACCGACCTGCCGGTGGCGGGTCTGCACAATGCCGCCAATGCGCTTGCATCCCTGGCGCTGACGAGTTCCATCGGGCTGGCACATGACGGCCTGCTGTGCGGGCTGCGGCAATTCAAGGGGCTGCCGCATCGCGTCGAATTCGTCGACGAAGTTGACGGCGTGCGTTTCTACGACGATTCCAAGGGCACCAATGTCGGCGCCACCGAGGCCGCCCTTCATGGCATGGACCGCAAGGTCGTGGTGATCCTCGGCGGCGACGGCAAGGGCCAGGATTTTGCGCCACTGAAAAAAGCCGTGGCTGCGAATGCGCGCGCAGTGGTGCTGATCGGGCGCGACGCGCCGCTGATCGAAAAGGCCATCAAGGGTTCGGGCGTGCGGATGGAAAAGGCTTCGACCATGGAGGCTGCAGTCGAGGCGGCGTTCGATCTCGCTCATGAGGGCGATGCCGTGCTGTTGTCTCCCGCCTGCGCCAGCTGGGATATGTTCCGCAACTACGCGCACCGCGCGGAAGTCTTTGTGCATTCGGTGCGTGCGCTTCAGCATGGCGGGAGAGGCAACTGATGCGCTACATGAGCCGCATCCCCAAGTCGCTCACGGGAGAGCTCGATTTCGCGCTGGCCTGGCTGGTCATCGCGCTGCTGGGTTTTGGCCTGGTGATGGTCTACTCGGCCTCGATCGCCATTGCCGAGGGCTCGCGCACGACCGGTTTCCAGGGCCATTATTTTCTGCTGCGGCAGGCCATCTATGTTGCCGCCGCCGTGGTAGCGGCAGCCATGGCGTTCCAGGTGCCGATGCGGACCTGGCAGCAGGCGGCCCCCTACCTGTTCATGGCCGGCATCGTGCTGCTGGTGGTTGTGCTCGTTCCCGGCCTGGGAAGGGAAGTCAACGGCAGCCGTCGCTGGATCGGGCTGGGTTTTGCCAACCTGCAGCCGTCCGAGCTGATGAAATTTTTCGCCGTGCTCTATGCCGCCGACTACACCACGCGCAAGGCCGCGGTGATGCATGACTTCAAGAAGGGCTTTCTGCCCATGGCGGCAGTCATGCTCATTACCGGCGCGCTGCTGCTGCGCGAGCCGGATTTCGGCGCCTTTGTCGTCATCACCGGCATCGCGGTCGGCATCCTTTTTCTGGGCGGCCTCAACTGGAAAGTCTTCGCCACCCTGGTCGGGGTGCTGATCGTGGGCTTTATCGTGCTGATCTGGACTTCACCCTATCGCCTGCAGCGCATCCTCGGTTTCCTCGACCCCTGGTCGGACCCCTACGGCAAGGGCTATCAGCTGTCGCATGCGCTCATCGCCTTTGGCCGCGGCGAGTGGCTTGGCCTGGGACTGGGCGGCAGTGTTGAAAAGCTGTTCTACCTGCCGGAGGCACACACCGATTTCCTGCTGGCGGTGATCGCCGAGGAGTTGGGCTTCCTTGGCGTGGCCGCGGTGCTGGCCATGTTTGTGCTGCTGGTGGGCAAGGCTTTCCTGATTGGCCGCCATGCTGCGCGCCTGGAGCGCAATTTCGCGGCGCTCGCGGCCATGGGCATCGGCATCTGGTTCGGCGTGCAGGCCGGCATCAACATCGGCGTGAACATGGGACTGTTGCCCACCAAGGGCCTGACCCTGCCATTTCTGTCTTTCGGCGGCAGCGGCATCGTCGCCAACTGCGTAGCTGTGGCCGTGCTGCTCCGGATCGACTGGGAGCACCGGCAAATGATGCGGGGGAAGAGCTTCTGATGGCGGCTGCGAACCGAACCCTCATGGTCATGGCTGGCGGCACTGGCGGCCACGTCTATCCGGCCCTGGCCGTGGCGGAGGAAATGCGCAGGCGCGGCTGGAACGTATTCTGGCTGGGTACGCGCGCGGGTATCGAGGCGCGCGTGGTGCCGGCTGCGGACATCGACATGGTCTGGCTGTCGATGTCAGGCCTGCGCGGACATGGCCTGCTGCGCATGGCGCTGACGCCCTTCATGCTGCTGCGCGCCTTCTGGCAAAGCCTGCGTGCCATCCTGGCAAGGCGCCCCGATGTGGTGCTGGGTCTGGGCGGCTACACCGCTTTCCCCGGCGGCATGATGGCGGCGCTGCTGAACAGGCCTGTGGTCATCCACGAACAGAACAGCATCGCCGGCCTGACCAACCGCGTGTTGGCCTGCCTTGCGGAGAAGGTGCTGGTGGCTTTTCCTGCTGCCTTTGCCAACAAGACCGACAAGCCCATTCCCTGCGGCCGGGTTGCGACGGAATGGGTGGGCAATCCGGTGCGCGAGCCGATCGCGGCGCTTGCGGGTGATCACTTTAAGTACGACGGGCGCGAGGGCGCGCTGCGCCTGCTGGTGGTGGGCGGCAGCCTGGGCGCGGCTGCGCTCAATGAACTGCTGCCCAAGGCGCTGGCCCTGCTTCCGCCCGA
This sequence comes from Thiobacillaceae bacterium, assembly GCA_036734185.1. Classification (GTDB taxonomy): domain Bacteria; phylum Pseudomonadota; class Gammaproteobacteria; order Burkholderiales; family Thiobacillaceae; genus UBA6918. The sequence continues at coordinate 15,841 of DAIMZB010000009.1, forward strand.
AGCCCGGCCCGAGGTCGTGCACCAGTCCGGGCGCCAGCACGTGGAAAAACTACGCGCCAATTATGCCGCCGCAGGCGTGGACGCGGAGACGCGCGACTACATCGAGGACATGGCCACGATGTATGAATGGTGCGATCTGACGGTGTGCCGCGCAGGCGCCATGACCGTGGCGGAGCTGGCCTGCGCTGGCGTGCCTGCCGTGCTGGTGCCGTTTCCCTATGCCGTGGATGACCATCAGACAACCAATGCGGAATTCCTGAGCGCGGCTGGTGCAGCCTGGTGCATGCAGCAAAAGGACCTCACCGCCGAGGCGCTGGCTGCGCATATCGGCTCGCTGACACGCGAGCGGCTGGCTGCCATGTCGGCAAAGGCGCAGGCCCTGGCCAAGCCGGAAGCGGCCCGGACCGTGGCGGATATTTGCGAGGCGCTTGCAAGATGAAGCACGCCGTCAAACACATCCATTTTGTAGGCATCGGCGGCGCCGGCATGAGCGGCATTGCGGAAGTGCTCGCCAATCTCGGTTTCACGGTGTCGGGTTCCGACTTGTCCGACAATGCCGCCACCCGTCGCCTGCAGGGATTCGGCGTCAAGGTTTATCAGGGCCACGAGGCCGGCCATATCAATGGCGCAGAGGCCGTGGTGGTCTCTACCGCAGTGCCGGAAACCAACCCGGAAGTGATGGCCGCGCGCGAGCGCAAGATTCCCATCGTGCCGCGCGCGATGATGCTGGCCGAGCTGATGCGCCTGAAGCAGGGCATCGGCATCGCCGGCACCCACGGCAAGACCACCACCACTTCGCTGGTGGCGTCCTGCCTTTCGGAAGCCGGCATGGACCCGACTTTCGTGATCGGCGGCAAGCTCACCGCGGCGGGCGCCCACGCGCGTCTGGGCAAGGGAGATTTCCTGGTGGCCGAAGCCGACGAGTCCGATGCCTCCTTCCTGTATCTCACGCCGGTGGTTGCGGTTGTCACCAACATCGACGCCGACCACATGGAAACCTATGGCCACGATTTCTCGCGACTGAAGCAGGCCTTCGTCGATTTTCTCCAGCACCTGCCTTTTTACGGCCGCGCCGTGGTGTGCATCGACGACGCCAATGTGCGTGAGATCCTGCCGCGCGTGACCAAGCCGGTGACGACCTATGGCTTCTCGGAAGACGCCGACATCCGCGCCGAGAACGTGTGCGCCGAGGGCGCAGCCATGCGCTTTGATGCAGTCATCCGCAATGGCCGCCTGATACGGCTGCCGATCACGCTCAACCTGCCCGGCCGCCACAACGTGCTGAACGCGCTGGCAGCCATCGGCGCGGCGAGTGAGGTCGGCGCGGACAACGACTCCATCGTCAAGGCGCTGGCCGAGTTCAGCGGAGTCGGGCGGCGCTTCCAGCACTACGGCGAAATGGCCACACCAGACGGCGGCAAGGCCATCGTCATCGACGACTACGGCCACCATCCCGTGGAAATGGCGGCCACGCTGGCGGCCGCGCGCGGCGCCTATCCGGGCAGGAGGCTGGTGCTGGTGTTCCAGCCGCACCGCTACACGCGCACGCGGGACTGCTTCGAGGACTTCGTGCGCGTGCTGTCCGAAGTTGACGCACTGGTGCTGACCGAAGTCTATCCCGCCGGCGAAGTGCCGATCATCGCGGCCGATGGCCGCGCGCTGGCACGAGGGGTACGCGTGGCCGGAAAGATCGAGCCGCTGTTCGTCGAATCGGTTGAAAAGCTGCCGGCGGCGGTACGCAAGCATGTGCAGGACGGCGACTTGGTGCTGGTG
>DAIMZB010000009.1:17623-30359 GCA_036734185.1 Thiobacillaceae bacterium
GACACGCGCAGCGCCGCTGCCGGGCAGGCCTTGTCCGGCGCGCCGCTGCAAGGGCATTTCCTGCGCGGCGAGCCCATGGCCAGGCACGTTTCCTGGCGCGCAGGCGGCCCGGTGCAAACCGCTTATGTGCCAGCCAGCCTCGAAGACTTGCGCCTGTTTTTGCAGACCCTTCCGCAAGAGGAGCCGGTTCACATGATCGGGCTGGGCAGCAATCTGCTGGTGCGTGATGGCGGGCTCCGGGGTGCGGCGGTTTTTCTGCACGGCACCCTGAAGAAACTCGCCGTCGAGCCGGCCGGTTCCGTGGCCGCCGACGAGGAGGCCGGAACGGCATTGATATATGCGGAAACGGGCGTCGCCTCGCCCAAGGTGGCGCGTTTTGCGGCCACTCATGACTTGGTCGGCGCGGAATTCCTCGCGGGCATTCCCGGCACGGTCGGCGGCGCCCTTGCCATGAATGCGGGCTGTTACGGCGACGAAACCTGGAATCACGTCGTGCGCGTGCGCACCCTCAACCGTCGCGGCGACTTGAGGGACCGCACGCCCGGCGACTACGCCCTGGGTTACCGCCATGTTGAGTTGAAGGGTGGCGGCGAGGAATGGTTTGTTGCCGGCTGGCTGCGTTTTGCCAGGGGCGATGGCGGGGCTTCGCGCGCGCGCATCAAGTCGCTGCTGCAAAAGCGCATCGATACCCAGCCGCTTGGCCAGCCCAATGCCGGCTCGGTGTTCCGCAATCCGCCCGGGGACTTCGCTGCGCGCCTGATCGAATCCTGCGGCCTCAAGGGGCTGCGCATCGGCAATGCGCAGGTGTCAGAAAAGCATGCGAATTTCATCGTCAACCTGGGCGGCGCAACGGCTGCGGACATCGAGGCGGTGATCGAAAAGGTGGAAGAAACCGTGGAAGCCAGGGCCGGTGTGCGGCTCATCCGCGAAGTGCGAATCATTGGAGAACGGAAGTGAAGAGGTTTGGCAGGGTTGGGGTTCTCTTGGGCGGGCAGTCCGCCGAGCGCGAAGTGTCGCTGAAAAGCGGCGGTGCCGTGCTGGCCGCGCTGCAGCGCCAGGGTGTCGAGGCGCATGCCTTCGATCCGGCGCGGCGCAGCCTGGGCGACCTCGCCATGGCGGAGTTCGATCGCGTGTTCATTACGCTGCATGGCCGCTTCGGCGAGGACGGTTGCATGCAGGGCGCGTTAGAGCTGCTGGGCATTCCCTATACCGGCAGCGGCGTGATGGCCTCCGCCATCGGCATGGACAAATGGCGCACCAAGCTTTTGTGGCAGGCCGCCGGCCTGCCCACGCCCGAGTGGGCGCTGCTGGATGCGAACAGCGACTTCGCCGCAATCGAAAAACAGCTGGGGCTGCCCATTTTCGTGAAGCCTGCACGAGAAGGCTCCAGCATCGGCATGAGCAAGGTCAAGGCGCCGGGTGCATTGCGGGCAGCCTGGGAAAAGGCGGCGGAATACGACAGCCTGGTGCTGGCGGAGAAATTCGTCGACGGTGGCGAGTACACCTGCGCGGTGCTGGGCAGCGAAGCCTTGCCGATGATCCGGCTGATCCCGAAGAACGAGTACTACGACTACGAAGCCAAGTATCTGCGCGACGATACCGAATACCGCTGCCCCTGCGGCCTCGCGCCGGAGCAGGAAAAGGCGATCCAGACCCTGTGCCTGAAGGCGTTTCAGGTGGTCGACTGCCGTGGCTGGGGGCGCGTCGACGTGATGCTGGACAGCCGCGGTACCCCCTACCTGCTGGAGATCAACACTTCCCCCGGCATGACCGACCACAGCCTGGTGCCGATGGCGGCGCGCGCTGCAGGGCTGGACTTCGATGCGCTGTGCTTGCGCATCCTGGAGATGACGCTGTGACTGAAACGCGCACGCCCTCTGACCAGTTTGCCAATGTGCTGTACCTCGGCGCGGGTGCGCTGCTGGCTTACGCGCTGCTGGCCTGGCTGGTGTCGCTGCCGGTCTTCGCGCTGCACAAGGTCGAGGTGCGCGGCGATCTGCGGCATGTCAGCGAGGAGAGCATCAAGCTGGTGGCGAGCCGCGGTGTGCGCGGAAACTTTTTTACCGTGGATCTGGGGGATGTCCGGTCTGCATTCGAGAAGCTTCCGTGGGTGGACGAGGCCCGGGTTTCCCGCCACTGGCCGGACACCCTGGCGGTGGACCTGGTCGAGATCGTGCCGCTGGCGCGCTGGAATGACAGCGGCCTGGTCAGCATGCAGGGCAAGGTTTTCAATGGGAGCGGCGATGACGACCCGCTGCCTCGCCTGAGCGGCTTCGAGGGTTCCGGGCGGGAAGTGGTGGATGCCTACCGGCGCTACGGCGAAATACTGTCGCCGCTCGGCATGAAGATCGCGGAACTGAATCTCTCGCCGCGCCGCGCCTGGCGACTGAAAACTGACAGCGGCCTGGAAGTTGCGCTGGGCCGAAAGGATGCGGAATCGCGCCTCAGGCGCTTTGTTGCGCAGTACCAGAAAATCAGCGAACGGCTGGGCGCGGTTCCGGCCTATGTCGACCTGCGCTATGCGGACGGATTCGCGGTGAAGCCCTCGCGCGCCATACAACAAACCAGCAAACAATCATGAGCAAGCAAAGAGACCCCAAGAACTTGATCGTCGGCCTTGACATCGGCACTTCCAAGATCGTCTGTATCGTTGCGGAAGTGCAGCCGGAAGGCACGCTGGAAATCATCGGCATGGGGTCACATCCGTCAAAGGGATTGCGGCGCGGCGTCGTGGTCAACATCGAGCACACCGTCAACGCCATCCAGCGCGCGCTTGAAGAGGCCGAGCTGATGGCGGATTGCAAGATCCGCGAGGTCTACACCGGCATCGCCGGCAACCATATCCGCAGCTTCAATTCGCACGGCATGGTGGCGATCAAGGACAAGGAGATCAGCCAGATCGACGTTGAGCGCGTGGTCGATACCGCGCGCGCGGTCAACATTCCCATGGACCAGCAGATCCTGCACACCATTCCGCAGGAGTTTGTGGTCGATGGCCAGGAGGACGTGAAGGACCCGCTCGGCATGAGTGCGGTGCGTCTGGAAGTCCGTGTGCACATGGTGACCGGCGCTGTGTCGGCGGCGCAGAACATCATCAAGTGCGTACGCCGCTGCGGCATCGAGGTGACCGACCTGGTCCTGCAGCCGCTAGCCTCCGCCATGGCGGTGCTGACCGAGGACGAGAGGGAACTGGGCGTGTGCCTGGTCGACATCGGCGGGGGCACCACCGACATCGCCGTGTTCACCGACGGCGCTATCCGCCATACCGCGGTCATCCCGGTGGCGGGCGACCAGGTCAATAACGACATTGCGGTGGCATTGCGCACCCCGCCCAAGGAAGCCGAGGACCTCAAGATTCGCCACGGCTGCGCCCTGCGCCAGCTTGCCGATGCGCGCGACATGATCGAGGTGCCCGGCGTCGGCGAGCGTCCGGCCAAGACCCTGTCCCGCCAGACGCTTGCGGAATTCATCGAGCCGCGAATGGAAGAGCTTTATTCCCTGGTGCAGGCAGAGCTGCGCCGCTCCGGCTTCGAAGAACTGCTGTCGTCCGGCATCGTGATTACGGGCGGCACGGCGGCCATGCCGGGCATGGTCGAGCTGGGCGAGGAAGTGTTCCACATGCCGGTGCGCCTGGGGTATCCGCGTTACGAGGGCGGGCTGTCAGAGGTGATGCGCAACCCGCGCTACGCGACGGCCGTGGGCCTGCTGCTGGCCGGGCTGCAGTCGCGCGGCCGCGAGGCGCCGAACAAGCTGGGCACAGGCAGTTTCAAGGATTTGCTCGATCGCATGAAGTCCTGGTTCAAGGGCAACTTCTAGCGGCGGGCATGGGATTTTTCCAGCCGGTGCAAGCTGGCAGGAAAAAGCAGTGAGTGTTTTTTTTGTTTTAAGGAGAGCGAATGATGTTTGAACTATTGGATACAGATACGCAGGACGCCGTGATCAAAGTGATCGGCGTGGGGGGCTGCGGCGGCAACGCCGTAGACCACATGATCAGTTCGGGCTTGTCAGGAGTTGAATTCATTGCGATCAACACCGATGCCCAGGCATTGAAGCGCAACCAGGCCAAATTGCAGCTGCAGCTGGGCACTGCGGTGACCAAGGGTCTGGGCGCGGGCGCCAACCCGGATGTCGGCCGCGAAGCCGCGCTGGAAGACCGCGAGCGCATCGCCGAACTCATCGACGGGGCGGACATGCTGTTCATCACCGCGGGCATGGGTGGCGGCACCGGCACCGGCGCTGCGCCGGTGGTGGCTGAAGTCGCCAAGGAGCTCGGCATCCTGACCGTGGCGGTAGTGACCAAGCCGTTCACCTTCGAAGGCAAGCGCGTGCGCTCCGCCAACGCCGGTATCGAGGCGCTGGCTCGCCATGTCGACTCGCTCATCATCATCCCCAACGACAAGCTGATGCAGGTGCTGGGCGAGGATGTGTCGATGCTGGAAGCCTTCAAGGCCGCCAACAATGTGCTGCACAGCGCAGTTGGCGGCATTGCCGAGGTCATCAATTGTCCCGGTCTGGTCAACGTCGACTTTGCCGACGTGCGCACCGTGATGTCGGAGATGGGCATGGCCATGATGGGCTCCGCCGTCGCCAGCGGCGAAGGGCGCGCCCGCCTTGCCGCCGAGCAGGCCGTCGCCTCCCCGCTGCTGGAGGATGTCAATCTGGCCGGCGCCCGCGGCATTTTGGTCAACATCACCGCGTCGACTTCCATCAAGATGCGCGAGATCCACGAGGTGATGGAAACCATCAAGGTCTTCACCGCCGAAGAAGCCACCGTCATCGTTGGCAGCGTCGTGGACGATGCCATGGAGGACAACCTGCGCGTGACCATGGTTGCGACCGGCCTTGGCAATCCGGTGGCGCGCCAGCAGCCCAAGCCCATGCAGGTGATCCGCACCGGCACTTACGACATGCCGGTGGCGGCGGAAAGCGGCGAGGACATGCCCAATGTCATGCGCGGCCGCAACCAGCGCACCGTCAAGGCCTGGGAAGAGTCCGGCGTGGACTCGCTCGACATCCCGGCCTTCCTGCGCAAGCAGGCCGATTAAGCGGCAGCTCACCCGCTGATCGGGCTTCAAATCCCTTCCCCCGTGCTCTCCGGGGGAGGGGCCAACTTCCGCTGAATTCGGCGGAGGCGGGCTTCTGCCCCTTTTCGTTTCGTCTCTGGATTTTTTCCGTCCCGGCCTCATCTAAGATGAGGCAATGAACGCTGTCCGCCAGCCTGCATTGGCAGGCTACTTCTACCCGGCCGACCCCGCCCTGCTTCGCAGCGAGCTTGGCCAGCTGCTGGCTGCCACCCCCCAACCCGTCGACGCATCCGTGCCCAAGGCCCTGATCGTGCCGCATGCCGGCTATGTCTATTCCGGCCCCGTTGCGGCGCGCGGCTACGCCCGGCTGGGGCCTGCCGCAGCCGGCATTCGCCGTGTGGTGCTGCTCGGCCCCGCGCATCGCGTGGCGGTGCTGGGCCTGGCCTTGCCGGAAGCAAGAAGTTTTGCCACCCCGCTGGGCGAGGTGGCGCTGGACCGACAGGCGATGGACGCCCTGGCCGACCTGCCGCAAGTCGTCACCAGCGACGCTGCGCATGCGCTCGAGCATTCCCTCGAGGTGCACTTGCCGTTCCTGCAAACAGTGCTGGGCGATTTCCAGCTGCTGCCGCTGGTGGTCGGCCGCGCCTCGGTGGAAGAGGTGTCGGCGGTACTGGAACGCCTGTGGGGCGGTCCCGAAACCCTGATCGTGGTCAGCTCCGATCTTTCCCACTACCTGCCCTACGACAAGGCACGCGAAAGGGATGCCGATTCAGTGGCGCACATGCTGCGGCTGGAGGCTGGCCTTGACCATGAGCAGGCCTGCGGCGCCACACCGGTAAATAGCCTGCTGGCGATCGCGCGCCGTCGCGGCCTGCGCCCCGAACTGATCGATCTGCGCAACTCGGGGGACACCGCCGGGGACAAATCGCGCGTGGTGGGTTATGCGGCACTCGCCTTTTACGAAGGGGCGTCGCCGCAACTGGAAAAGAACGAGCGTGGCGAGACACTTTTGGCGGCTGCACGCAGCGCCATCGGCGAACGCTTCGGTGCTGACCCATTGGTCCTCGACAGTCGGCAATGGATGCTGGAGCCGGGCGCGAGCTTCGTCACGCTTACACTGGGCGAGGATTTGCGCGGCTGCATCGGCAGTCTGGAAGCGCGCCGGCCCTTGCTGGAAGACGTGCAAGGCAATGCCATCGCCGCCGCCTTTCGTGATCCGCGTTTTTTGCCCCTGGACAAGCACGAGTTTGCGCAGGTGCGCGTCGAAGTTTCCGAGTTAAGCCGTGCCGAACCCCTCGAATTTGAAAGCGAGGCACATGCCTTAAGTCTGCTGCGCCCGCATGTGGACGGGGTGGTCCTGGAATATGGCCGACATCGCAGCACCTTCCTGCCCCAGGTGTGGGAAACGCTCGACAGGCCGCATGAGTTTCTTGCCCAGTTGAAGCACAAGGCCGGCCTGCCGGCGGATTTCTGGCATGACAACATCAAGCTTTCGCGCTATGCCGTGACCAAGTGGAAGGAGGCCGCGCGCGGCCAAAATTGAAATGGCTGAGATCGAGACCGAGCGCTATCCAGCCAGATGGTGGCACAGGCTGCCCGACGGCCGCATCCAGTGCGACCTTTGTCCACGCGACTGCCGGCTGCACGAAGGCCAGCGCGGGGCCTGCTTCGTGCGCATGCGCGTGGGCGACCAGATGGTATTGACGACCTACGGCCGCTCCTCCGGCTTTTGCATCGACCCCATCGAAAAAAAACCGCTCAACCATTTCTATCCCGGTTCATCGGTGCTGTCCTTCGGCACCGCCGGGTGCAATCTCGCCTGCAAGTTCTGCCAGAACTGGGACATCAGCAAGTCCAGAACCATGGACCGGCTTATGGACCAGGCAGCGCCTGAACAAATTGCCATTGCCGCCGAGACCTCGGGTTGCAGGAGCGTGGCCTTCACTTACAACGACCCGGTTATTTTCACTGAATACGCGCTCGACGCGGCCGAAGCCTGCCATGCGCGCGGCATTAAGACCGTGGCGGTGACTGCGGCCTATATCCATGCCGAGCCGCGGCGCGAGTTTTTTGCCCACATGGATGCAGCCAACGTCGATCTGAAAGCCTTCACAGACGCGTTCTATTTCAAGCTTACCGGCTCGCATCTACAGCCCGTATTGGACTCGCTGGTGTACCTGATTCATGAAACGCAGGTATGGACTGAAATCACCACACTGCTGATTCCCGGCTACAACGATTCCAGCCACGAGATCGAAGCCATGTGCAAATGGCTGGTGAAGGAATTGGGGCGCGATGTGCCGCTGCATTTCTCCGCCTTCCACCCCGACTTCAAGCTGGTCGACGCGCCGGCGACGCCGCCCGACACCCTGTTCCGCGCTCGCCACATCGCGCAAGCCGAAGGGCTGAATTACGTCTACACCGGAAATGTTCATGACACCGACGGCGGCACCACGCACTGCCCGGGTTGCGGCAAGCCTTTGATCGTGCGTGACTGGCACCGAATACTCAAATATGAAGTCACCGAGGACGGCCATTGTCCGCACTGCCGCACAGCGATTGCCGGCTGCTTCGAGAAGTTCGAGGGCGCGTTCGGCCAGCGCCGCATTCCCATCCGCCTGAACATGGGCGCCTGACATGCAAAACGCGGTTGTTCGCATTCCGGTTGACAGCACGCACATCGAGGGCGCGCTGGAGTTGCCCGATTCGCCCATTGGCCTGGTGCTGTTCGCGCACGGCAGCGGCTCCAGCCGCCACAGCCCACGCAACAATTATGTGGCGCGTGTGCTGCGCGAGCATGGCATTGGCACCTTGCTGATGGACCTGCTCACGCCAGACGAAGACCGCGATTATTCGCGGCGCTTTGATATCGATCTTCTCGTCGAGCGTCTGCGTGCAGCGGCGCACTGGGTGAAACAAAATCGCGACACGGCCGCCTTGCCGGTCGGTTACTTCGGCGCCAGCACCGGCGCGGCTGCGGCATTGCGAGCTTCAGCGCATGAAATGTCGATCGTCGCAGTGGTCTCGCGCGGCGGCCGTCCGGACCTTGCGCCGCCGGCCGAACTCGCCAGGGTCAGGGCGCCCACGCTGTTTCTGGTGGGCGGGCAGGACTATGGCGTCATCGAACTCAACGAGGCCGCCTTTGCCGAACTGTCGTGCGAAAAGCGGCTCCTGATCGTGCCGGGCGCCACCCACCTGTTCGAAGAGCCTGGTACGCTGGAGGAAGTGGCCAGTCAGGCCGCCAGCTGGTTCGAGGCGAATTTCAGGAAGGCCGCTGCCGCCTGAGGATGGCGACGACTTCCTCGTCCGACACCTGGTTGAAGTCCTGGTAAAACTGGCCTACCGCCTGGAAATTCGGCGGGGCGAAGAGGCACACCAGCTCGTCGCACAGCGGGCGAATTTTTTCCAGCGTCTCGGGCGGGGAAACCGGCACCGCGCAGACCAGCCGGGCCGGGTTCCTGGCGCGCGTGGCATGGAGCGCGGCAATCATGGTGCTGCCGGTGGCGAGTCCGTCGTCGACGAGGATGGCAATGCGCCCGACCGGGTCGATCGGCGGATGCAGCGGCGTGTATTGCGACCGGCGCTCTTTCAGCGTCGCCATCTGCCGCTGCTTTTCCCGCTCCAGGTATTCGGGCGTGCCCCCGGCGGCAGCGGCATGGTCGGCGATGTAGGCCCAGCCGGACTCGTCGATCGCGCCCAGCGCGAACTCGCTGCTGTAGGGCGAGGCCAGCTTGCGCACCAGCGCCACGTCAAGCTCGCCCCCGAGCTCGTCGGCGAGGGCCTGACCCATGGGCACGGCGCCGCGCGGGATGGCGAGAATCAGCGGGCGCTGGCCCTTGTAGGCGGCCAGGGCCCGGGCGAGCTGGCGGCCCGCATCCTGACGGTCAGCGAACAGCATGGTTGATTCCTCCCGTTTCCTTCAGGGTAGGTGCCCCGGGGTTTTCCGGCAAGCCACGCCGAGTTGAGAGCGCGGGAACTTGTGCCTTGGCCGGCGGCTCATATCGGCAACCTGCCCGGATTGCTGGAGGCCGACCTCAATTGCAGTTAAAATCCATTCTCAAACAACAAGTTGGGCCATTGAGGTCATGATCAAACAGCGCACGCTTAGAACCCAGGTCAAGACTACCGGTGTGGGCTTGCACTCCGGCGTCAAGGTCGAGATGACCTTGCGTCCGGCCGCGGCCGGCACCGGTATCCTGTTTCGTCGCGTCGACCTTGATCCGCCAGTGGACATCCCCGTGGACCCCTACAAGGTCACCGATACGCGCCTGTGTTCGGCATTGACCGTGGACAAGGCCAAGGTTGCCACCGTCGAACACCTGATGTCGGCGCTCGCCGGCCTGGGCATCGACAATGTTGTCATCGACCTCACCGGCCCCGAGGTGCCCATCCTTGACGGCTCGGCTGCACCCTTCGTGTTCCTGCTGCAGTCGGTGGGCATCGAAGAGCTGAATGCGCCCAAGCAGTTCGTGCGCATCCTCGAGCCGATCGAAGTGAAGGAGGGGGACAAGTGGGTGCGGCTGTCGCCGTATGACGGTTTCCGCATCGACTTCACCATCGATTTCGACCATCCCGTGTTCGAGCAGACCGGCCAGGTGGTGAGCGTGGATTTCGACAATACTTCCTACATCCGCGAAGTCGCGCGGGCCCGCACTTTCGGCTTCATGCACGAAGTCGAGATGCTGCGCAACAACAACCTCGCGCTTGGCGGCTCGCTCGACAACGCGATCGTCATGGACGAGTACCGCATCCTCAATGCCGATGGCCTCAGGTACGACGACGAATTCGTCAAGCACAAGGTGCTCGACGCCATCGGCGATTTCTACATGATCGGCAAGCCCATCATTGGCCGGCTCGAAGCGCACAAGTCCGGGCATGCGCTCAACAACCAGCTGCTGCGCGCGCTGATGGAAAAGCAGTCGTCCTGGAAACTGGTTACCTTCGAAAACACTGCGGACGCGCCGGAAGCCGTGGCGCATTTCTATCCCCAGGCCGCATGATCGTACTGCGCCTGCTGCTGGTTCTTGCGCTGATTGGCATCGCCGCCCTCGCGCTGGCCTGGCTTTTTACCCGCGACCCGAAATATCTCTATTACGCCGGCCGCATCATGCGCTTCATCATCGTGCTTGCCGCGGTGGTTGCGCTGGTTTTCATTGCAGAGCGCGTGATTCTGCTCTAGCCGCGCCTAGCCGCAGCCTGCGTTCCGGCTAGCTGGCGTTGTGGTGTTTGAGCAGGTTTTGCAGCGCCGTTTTTACCTCGCCTTCCTGCAGGTCTTCGCTGGCTGACTGGAATGCATGCCTGGCTGCCGTCGGCAGGGGGGGCTTTGAGCGTTGCGCAGGGGCCTTGCGCGAACTGCCCGGCTGCACTTTCAGGCTGACGCGTCGAACCGGCAAACCCCGCGCCTGCAGGGTGTCGGCCAGGTTTCGCGACTCCAGGCGCAAGCGGCTCGCGATGGCGCCGTTTTTGCACAGCACGCGCAACTCGCCTTCCTCCAGCGCCACGACCTGCGCTTCGCCCCGGAACCGGGCGGGCAAAACTGCGTCGAACTGCCTTTGCAGGGCGGACAGGGCCAGGGCCTGGCGCACTGCAGGCAGGCCGGCGAGAAGCTCGCTCAGACGCTGGGGCAAAGCCATCCTCCTTCACCGGGCGTTAACGTCCGCTGTGATAAAATCGACTGATTTACTGGCATTTTACGGGGCATTTCGCTTCTCCATGCTGCAAAACGCATTCAAGAAAATTTTCGGCAGCCGCAATGACCGGCTGGTCAAACAATACATGCAGAAGGTGCGGGCGATCAATGCGCTCGAACCGGCCATGGAAAAACTCACCGATGCCGAGCTGCGCGCCAAGACCGACGAGTTCCGCGCGCGCCTGGCCAATGGCGAGACGCTCGACCAGCTGCTACCCGAGGCTTTCGCGGTGGTGCGGGAGGGCGGCAAGCGCGCCCTCGGCATGCGCCATTTCGACGTGCAGCTGGTGGGCGGCATGGTGCTGCATGCCGGCAAGATTTCGGAAATGCGCACCGGCGAGGGCAAGACCCTGATGGCGACGCTGCCGGCGTACCTGAACGCGCTGCCCGGCAAGGGCGTGCATGTGGTCACCGTGAACGATTATCTCGCCAGCCGCGACGCGCAGTGGATGGCAAGGCTGTATGGTTTTCTCGGGCTGACCGTGGGGATCAACCTCTCCCAGATGCCGCACGAGCAGAAACAGGCCGCCTACGCTGCCGACATCACCTACGGCACCAACAACGAATATGGCTTTGATTACCTGCGCGACAACATGGTGTTCCAGATGTCCGAGAAGGTGCAGCGCGCGCTCAATTTCGCGATTGTCGACGAGGTGGATTCGATCCTGATCGACGAGGCGCGCACCCCGCTCATCATTTCCGGGCAGGCCGAGGACAACACCGATCTGTACCTTTCCATCAACGCCATTCCCGGCCACCTTGTGCGGCAGGAAAAGGAGGACGGCGAGGGCGATTACTGGGTCGATGAGAAGGCACATACTGTGCTGATCTCGGAAACCGGCCATGAAAAGATCGAAGCCGTGATGATGGAAATGGGCCTGCTGCCCGAAGGCAGCAGCCTGTATGACGCCAGCAACATCCGGCTCATGCATCACGTCAACGCCGCCTTGCGCGCTCATGCGGTCTACCACCGCGACCAGCACTACGTGGTGCAAAGCGGCGAGGTGGTGATCGTGGACGAATTCACCGGCCGCCTCATGGCTGGCCGCCGCTGGTCCGAAGGCCTGCATCAGGCGGTGGAAGCCAAGGAAGGCGTGGCGATCCAGAAGGAAAACCAGACGCTGGCCTCGATCACGTTCCAGAATTATTTCCGCATGTACAACAAGCTGTCCGGCATGACCGGCACGGCGGACACCGAGGCGTACGAATTCCAGCAGATCTACAACCTGGAGACGGTCGTCATCCCGACCCACCGGCCCATGATCCGCAAGGACCTGCACGATCAGGTTTTCCTGACCGCCCAGGACAAGTACGCGGCGGTGATCAAGGACATTCGCGATTGCCAGCAGCGCGGCCAGCCGGTGCTGGTCGGCACCACCTCGATCGAAATCAACGAGTACCTCTCCAGTCTGCTGGCCAAGGCCGGCCTCCAGCACGAAGTCCTGAATGCGAAGCAGCACGCGCGCGAAGCCGAGGTTGTGGCCCAGGCTGGTCGCCCCGGCGCCATCACCATCGCCACCAACATGGCCGGCCGCGGCACCGACATCGTGCTGGGCGGCAGCATCCAGAAGCAGCTCGACGCGGTCGATGCCGACGAGGCGCTGCCGGCTGCCGAGAAGGACGTGCGCAAGGAGCATATCCGGTCGCAATGGCAGCAGGTTCATGAACAGGTGCTGGCGGCCGGCGGCCTTCACATCATTGGTACCGAGCGCCACGAATCGCGGCGCGTGGACAACCAGCTGCGCGGCCGTTCGGGCCGTCAGGGCGATCCCGGCTCTTCGCGCTTCTTCCTTTCGCTGGAAGATTCGCTGCTGCGGATTTTCGCGTCCGACCGCGTCGCCGCGATCATGAACAAGCTCAAGCTACCCGAGGGCGAGGCCATCGAGCATCCCTGGGTGTCGCGGGCGATCGAGAACGCGCAGCGCAAGGTCGAGGCGCGCAACTTCGACATCCGCAAGCAGCTGCTCGAATACGACGACGTCGCCAACGACCAGCGCAAGGTGATTTACCAGCAGCGCAACGA
>DAIMZB010000010.1:0-22620 GCA_036734185.1 Thiobacillaceae bacterium
TCGAAAGCCGGCAGCCAGCGGTATTTGGCCTGCAGCTGGTACCCGATCTGCACAGGCTCGGGATCGGCGGCATCGAAAATCTTCTCGAACAGGAGGTTGGCATTGAGCTGAAGCTTGCCGAACTCGGTCTGGAAAAGGGGGCCGAACTTGAATTCGATGCCTTCGTCGCTGTCTTTTGGGATTTCGATTTCGGTGATGATGCCAAAATCAATGGGGTACTTGCCGGTTTCCGTAAGCTGGAACTTGTTTTCCCATTCGAAAGCGTCGTACTTGATGCCGCCGTTGCCTTCCCTGGCATATTTCACATAGATTTCAGTGAACCACCAGTCAGTGGCGCCGTAGCCCAGGCCCAACGAGGCCATGGAGTCGCGCGGGCGGCTGTCTTCCGTGCCGAACTTGAAATCGATTTCCTTCTCCCCAGCCTCCACGGTCGGGGTGTACACATAGTCGGCGGGTCCGGCGTGGGCTGTCTGCAGGCAAAGCAGGCCCATCGCAGCCAATATTGCTGCATTGAATTTCATGGCGGTCCTTTCAGGTAGTCCGGTTTGTGGCTGTCTGGCGCCAGAGCATGCCAGCCAGGATGAGCAGGAATGTCACGATGTAAAACAGTACCTGCGCGCCGCTGGGGCTGGCGTCGTAGCCAGCCAGCAGATGCATGAAACTGCCGAGCGCGGAATCCATGGGCAGCAGGTTTGAGGTATCCCAGAGTGGTGCGGCAAGCGGCTGGATGACATCGCCCTGCACCAGAAAGCGTGCCATCTGTCCGGCCATGCCCGCCGCCATCAGCAGGATCAGCCCGCTGGTGATGCTGAAAAAATGACGGATGGGAATGCGTGCCAGGCCGGCGTAGAGAATCCAGCCAAGGCCGGCGCCTGCTAGCAGTCCCAGGAGGCTTCCTGACAGCAGAGAAAACTGCCCGGTGCTGCTTCCGGTGGCGAGGCCATAGAGGAACAACGCGGTCTCCGAGCCTTCTCGCAAGACGGCAAGTGCGATCAGGATGGCAAGGGCGGACATTTCCTTCTCGCCGCTGCGCACGGAATTGCCCAGGGATTTGGCGTTGGCAGCCATCTCGCGGCCATGGCTGGCCATCCAGATGTTGTGCCAGCCGAGCATGACCACTGCGATGCCGAGAATGGCGGCGTTGAACAATTCCTGCCCGGTGCCTTCGGCCAGCTCTGCGATGGTTTCGGTCAATCCCGCCACGATCAGCGAGCCGGCGAGGCCCGCGCCGATGCCGATGGCCAGCCAGATGTTGCGGCCCGTGAGCCCGCGTGTCGCCGCCGCAATGATGCCAATGAGCAACGCCGCCTCCAGCGTTTCCCTGAATACGATAATAGCCGAGCCAAACATAGTATGTGCGCCTCGATCTTATTGAGCCACGATCACGCCGCGCGCGGTTTTCTCGTGAAATTCGCCAAAGAACTCATATTTTCCGGGGGACAGCGGGCCGATATAAATGTTTGCCTTGGCGTTGCCGGCGATGACCTTTTCCCGGTTGAGGCTGTGGCTCTCGAACTCCTCAGGAGTGCTGTCCAGGTTGCTGACCACGAGCTTGATTTTCTGGCCGGCCGGAACCTGAATTTCGGACGGCGTGAACTGGTGGTCCTTGATGGTGAGCTGGTATTCGAGATCCCCGGCTAGGCTCAGTGCCGGGACGCACAGCATGGCGAAGAAGAGTTTTTTCACAGCGGGCTCCTGCAATAGATCGAATGTCAATAAGGCATATGATAATTATTCTCATTAATAATTGCAAGGGTTTTTTTGAAATCAGGCTCAAAAGGCCTGAGCCTTGCAAACGAGCCCCGGGATGCCATATGAAAAACTGTTGCAACAGAGCAGGGTAAAATCGCTCCAGCAGCAAGAAAGCATTCAATGAGACACCACCCCTCGAAAAATTCCCCGCCCGGACCCGCCGACTGGCGGACCCTGATGAAGCTGGGGCCATACCTGTGGGAACACCGCTGGCGCTTCATCTTCGCAGTCGGCTTCCTGATTGGCGCCAAGGTGGCGACCATCGGGGTTCCCATTGTGCTGAAGCACATTGTCGACAGCCTGGACACGGCCAAGCATGCCGCGCTGATCCTGCCGGCCGCGCTCATCGTCGGCTACGGGCTGCTGCGCCTGGCCACCACGCTGTTTACCGACCTGCGGGACATGATTTTCGCCAAGGTCACACAGGGCATGATCCGCAAGATCAGCATCGAGGCCTTTCGCCACCTTCACAGCCTGTCGCTGCGTTTTCATCTGGAGCGGCAGACGGGCGGCGTTACCCGCGACATCGAGCGCGGCAGCCAGGGCATTTCCGCCATCATCAATTACCTGCTGTTCCGCATCGCCCCGACGCTCATAGAAATCCTGCTGGTTGGTGTCATTCTGCTGGTGCAGTTCGACTGGGTATTTGCCCTCATCACCGTTGGCGTAGTGGCGATCTATATCGCCATGACCGTGGCGATCACGGAGTGGCGCACCAAATACCGGCGCAAGATGAACGAGCTGGATTCCGTTGCCACCACACGCGCGGTGGACAGCCTGATCAACTATGAAACCGTCAAATACTTCGGCAACGAGAAATTCGAGACCGAGCGCTACAACGCCAGCATGGAAAGCTGGCAGGAAGCCGCGGTCAAGAGCCAGAATTCGCTGTCGCTGCTCAATATTGTGCAGGCGTTCATTATCGCTATCGGGGTGACGCTGGTGCTGTGGCGGGCTTCCGCCGGCGTGGTGTCGGGCCAGCTGTCGCTGGGCGACCTGGTCATGATCAACGCTTTTCTGGTGCAGGTTTTCCTGCCGCTGAATTTCCTGGGCGTGATGTACCGCGAGATCAAGCAGTCCATCACCGACATCGAGCGCATGTTCAAGCTGCTCACCCAGAATATCGAGGTCAGGGACAAGCCGAACGCGCCCGCCCTGGAAGTGACTGGCGGCGCGGTACGATTCGAGGATGTCAGCTTTGCCTACGATCCCGAGCGCCCGATCCTGCAGGGCGTGAGCTTTGACATTCCGGCCGGCCGCAATGTCGCAGTGGTTGGCGCTTCGGGGTCGGGGAAGTCCACCCTGGTGCGGCTCCTGTTCCGTTTCTACGACGTGACCGGGGGCACGATTGGCATCGACGGACAGGACATTCGCGATGTGTCACAGGAATCGCTGCGCGCCGCCATCGGTATCGTGCCGCAGGACACCGTGCTGTTCAACGACACGCTCTATTACAACATCGCCTACGGCAAACCCGGCGCCACCCGTGAAGAAGTCGTGGGAGCCGCACGTGCGGCGCATATTTTGCACTTCATTGAGTCGCTGCCCAGGCAATGGGACACGGTAGTGGGTGAACGCGGGCTCAAGCTTTCCGGCGGTGAGAAGCAGCGTGTGGCCATTGCACGCACGCTGCTGAAAAACCCGGCCATCCTGGTGCTGGATGAGGCGACCTCGGCGCTGGACTCCAAGACCGAGAAAATCATCCAGGCCGAGCTGCGTGAAGTCATGAAGAATCGCACCAGCCTGACCATTGCGCACCGGCTTTCCACCATCATCGATGCCGACGAGATTCTGGTCATGGAGGCCGGCCGCATCATCGAGCGGGGCCGACACGAGGTGCTGCTCGCCACGCGCGGTCACTATGCGCACATGTGGGAAATGCAGCAGCAGGCCATGAAAGAACAGGCCGAGGCCGCCTAGGTGAGGTCATTTGTCGTCAGCTGGGCGGAGGCGCACGCCGCGCTCTCCGGCATTCGTCGTGCCGTGTTCATCGAAGAGCAGTCGGTTCCGGAGGCACTGGAGTGGGACGGCGAGGATGACCTTGCGCTGCACGTGCTGGTAAAGGACAACGAACAGCCAGTCGGCTGCGGGCGCATGCTTTCTGACGGCCACATGGGCCGCATGGCTGTGCTGCAAAGTCACCGTGGACGCGGTGTGGGCCGGCTGGTCCTGAAGACCCTGCTCATGGAGGCGGAAAAACTGCGCAAGGGAAAAGTCTTCCTGAACGCGCAGACCCGTGCCGCAGGCTTTTATGCAAAATACGGTTTCAATCAGGTGGGCGGGGAATTTCCCGACGCCAACATCCCCCACGTACGCATGGAGAAGACCTTGGACAATTTCAGTGAAACCTTGAACAGCCGCTTTGCCATTCTTGGCCGTCTGCGCTTCCAGGACAGCGGCCCCGGCCTGCCGGTGGCGGAGATCACCACGCCGGACGCCATGGCGCGCGTCGCGGTGCAGGGCGGCCAGGTGCTGGAATGGCAGCCCAATGGCCAGAAGCCGGTGATCTGGGTGTCGAAGGCCGCAGTCTACCAGCCCGGCAAGGGTGTGCGCGGCGGCGTGCCGGTGTGCTTCCCCTGGTTCGGGCAAATGGAAGGGAAAGGCGTACATGGTTTCGTGCGCGCGCGCATGTGGGAAGTGCGTGAAGCCAGGACTGACCTGGCAGACACCGTGGTGCTCAGGCTTGGCATCAAGGACGATGAATCCACCCGCGCGCAGTGGGACCATGCCTTCGATCTGGAGCTTATTGTCACGGTGGGCGCCGCGCTCAAGATGGAGCTGGTCACGCGCAACACCGGTACCGCTCCCTTTGTCCTTACCGATGGCCTGCATACCTATTTTCGCGTCGGCGATATCCAGCAGACCAAGGTGCACGGCCTTGATGGCACGGCCTACCTCGACAAGACGCGCGACTTCAAGCAGTTCACCCAGAGCGGGCCGGTGACCTTCGGCGAGGAGACCGACCGTGTCTATATTGATACTGCGGCCGATTGTCTCATTGAGGACCCGGTGTTCGGCCGCACCATCCGCGTCGCCAAGCTCGGCAGCCAGTCCAGCGTGGTGTGGAATCCCTGGTCCGAGAAGGAGAAGGGTTTCGCCGACATGGCGGCTGGCGAATACAAGGACATGGTGTGCGTGGAGACCGTCAATGCCAGTCCGGACGAAATTACCATCCAGCCGGGCGGCAAGCACAGCCTGGTGGCGTTTATTGGCGTCGAATAAACCGGGACTACATGTAGGCGCGGGCTTCCTCGCCCGGATCCGGCAGGCCTGCCACGCGCCAGGCCTCGCGCGGGCCGTGGAACAGTTCTTCCAGGCACAGCGGCCCCATGCCTGCCACATGGCAGGCATGCGAGACGGCGGGAATACTGTGGTAATCGAGCCAGCTGTGGCGCAATTGATGGATAACGCTCCAGTGCGCCGCTGTGAGCGGGCCCACTCCGTCGAGATCGGCGATTTCGCGCGCGAGTGCTTCACTCCAGGCGTTGGCATCCACCAGGAAACCGCGGGTGTCGAAGAGCGGCAAAGACAGTTTCGCGATGGCCATCATCCGGTTCCTTGTCGTGCTGCTGGGATATCGATATAGCACATTGCTTGGTTGGGGTATCGGGATCGGGGCCGTCGCGAACGGATGAAGGAGTAGGGCATGAGCACTAGAAATACGCTGCAATGGCTGGTTTTGCTGGGATTTGGGCTTTCGGGCTGCGACAAGCCCGCACGAAGCCCCATCGATGTCATCGCGTCTGCTCCGGCACCGTCACACAGGGAAGTTTTCCCGGCAGATAGCACGCCGAAGGCCGAACAGGCCATGCGCGGCCGCCAGGTCTATGAAAAATACTGCCTGAAGTGCCATGGCCCCGAGGGCAGCGGACAACCCGGAGATTGGCGCGTGAAAGGGGAAAACGGCATGTATCCGCCGCCGCCCCTGGATGACAGTGCGCATGCCTGGCACCATCCGACCGCAGTGCTGAAACAGCGCATTCGGAAAGGCAGTCCGCCGGGAGTGGGCGACATGCCAGCCTGGCAGGGCAGGCTCAGCGAAGCCGAAATAGACGATGTGGTGGCCTACATCAAATCGCTCTGGTCACCTGACGTCTTTCGCCACTGGAGCGAAATTGAAATGCGCTCGATGCAGAACTGAGCAGGATCGCAGCAGTCAGTTCAGGTCGACCGCGTGCGTCTTCAGATCTTCCAGCGCGACGACTTTCAGTGAAGTCTGGTGCGTGGCGCCCAAAACCACCTTGGGCGCGTAGCCCGCATCCATCGCCTGCTGCCAGCGGCTGGCGCACAGGCACCAGCGGTCGCCGGGCTTGATGCCGGGGAAGCCATATTCCGGCACAGGTGTGGATAGATCGTTTCCGGTGTAACTGGAAAACGCCAGGAAGGCCTCGTCCGCCACCACGCACACGCCGTGCAGGCCCACATCCTGTGGCCCGGTGTTGCAGCTTCCGTCGCGGTAAAAACCGGTCATGGGCTGCCGGCTGCAAATCTGCAGAGCCTCGCCCAGTACGTTCAGTGAAGGGTCAAGTTGTTCGTTCTCGTTCATGGTTTGGCCTGTTCTTCTTCTGCCAGCCGGCTGATATAGCGGCCGAAATCCGGGTCTTCGCCGTGCAGCAGTGCGGGCAGGGTTTTTCTGAAATCTTCACGCCCGCACCATTCGCGCATGTAGTCTTCCCACGAAAGCCAGCGCCGGCGTTTCTTGTCCGGCATGTCGTCCTCATAGGCGAGCAGGTAGGCGCGCTCGAACAGCGCGATGAGGATTTCATACAGCACCATCATGCGCTCGCGCTGATCAGCGCTGAGGTTGGGGATATGGGTGCGGGTGCGCAGCTGCAGGTCGGGGTTGTCCAACACCAGCTTGAGAAAGTCAGTGTAGGCATCGGACAGCAGCTGATAGGCCTCTTCGTCCTCGTTCTCGCGTTCCTTGCGCTGTTCGTAAAGGAACACGGCAATGGCGAGCGGCAGGCCGACGATCGTGACGATGTAACTGGCGAGTTCCCAGTTTTCGAGGGTGGACATGGGGTTTTTCCTGCGGGTATACGCGCTAAGGATACTGGGGAAGCGATCGAAATGCGAATGTGCCAGGTGCTCGTCGAAAAAAACACGGGCAAGGCCGCAAGAACCATGCCCCGAACCGGGGGCATGAGTCTCAGGCGAAGCCTCAAAGCGGCAAATTCCTGGCTATGCCTTGCAACAGCGCTGATGCAAATGCACGGAAACATCTACATGGGCAGGATTTGTTCATGGGCTATAAATCAACTTTCCACCGCCGAAGGCCTTTGCGCCGGCATGCGAGAGAGGAGATCACCCATGGAGTTCACACGCAGAAATGTTCTTAAACTGGCCGCCCTCGGGATGCTCGCCAAAGTCGCCGGCGTCAGCCCGGCAATGGCAGCCGAATCACACACTGCCGCCGATGGCGGTGAAGACCGCGTGTTCATTTGCAACGAGGACTCCAACACCCTGGCTGTCATCAATCCATACAGCAACACGATGGAATCCACCGTCAACTTTACCAGCTTCGACGAAGACCCGCGCCCTCCCTTTCGCTTCGTCACGGGTGGCGTGGTGCCGACCCATGCGGCCATGATTCAGAAACCGCTGTATCACGGCGCAATCTCCATCCATGGCGCGGCCCCTTCGCCCGACTCGCGGCTCATTGCCACCACCGGACGCGGCAGCAGCAACGTCTATCTCATCGACACGCGCGCTCGCTCGGTGGTCGGCAACATTGCCAATCCACAGGCCGGTGAAACGACCAGCGCCGAGCGCCTGTCGAGCGGCATTCTGGTCGGGCGAGAGCCGCATGAGCCCACATTTACCCGTAACGGCAAGGAACTGTGGGTCGTTCTTCGCGGCGAGGATCGCATTGCGATTCTAGACGTAGCGCGCGCGCTCAAGCAGGTCGGCGGCAAGGAGGCGGGTGCGATCCGCCAGTATGTCAGTACGCTCAACGGCCCGGCTCAGGCATGGTTCAGCGCAGACGGAAAACTTGCTTTCGTGATCTCGCAAAAGCTCTCCAGAGTCGATGTGTTCGATGTCAATCCTGACCGCAGCGGCTACAGCCGGCCAAAGCGTAAGACGACACTCGATCTCAAGGGACAGGATCCTTTCGGCTTCACGCCGTTCCAGAAGACTACGTCAGACGGCAGGGAGGTGTGGTTCTCCCACAAGCTCGCAGACAGCGTCTCGGCCTGGGAGACCTCGGGCGGGCATCGCCTGCTCAGCCACGTGAAGCTGGGTGACAAGGCCCGTCCTAACCATATTGAATTTGTTGAGAATGCCAGGGGCCGCGCAGTCTATGCGAGCTTGGCGCGGGTGGACGACAATGGCCCCGGCGGCGTCGCATCGAGCCAGATCGCCATCATCGACCGTAGCGTGCCAGCGGGCAGCCGGCAGGTGGTAGGCAGCTTCTTTACCCATGGTCGAGAGTCCCACGGCCTTTGGACCAATCCGGAGGGCACACGGCTCTATGTGGCGCACGAGCAGGACGAACTGCCGGGCACGCCAGCCGAAGGCGAGACCGTGTGCAGCGTGTTCGACGTCAGTGACCCCTTCAAGCCCAGCTTTGTTGCGCAGATCCCGCTCGGCAACCTCGATTTGCCCTCGGGGAAACTGCGCAACAAAAAAAGCATCAATCTGGTCTACGTGCGCCCCGGCGCGCGTAGTCAGGCCGGGTAGGGCGGGGGAGATGAGACGCCTTGCATTCATCATCCTGCTCGGCTTGCCGCTGCCGGCGAATGTCCTTGCGGATGAGGCAGAGATTGGTCATCCACACCCGAACGTCATCGTTGCCGAAGATCGCGTGATTTCCTACCAGCGTTTCATGCGCGAGATGGATCAGGGTATGGAAAAAATGATGTCCGGCATGCATCAGACCGGCCACAGCGGCAATCCGGACTTTGATTTTCTCGCAATGATGATCCCGCATCATCAGGGTGCAGTGGACATGGCGCGACTCGAACTGGTCCATGGCAAGGATCCCCTAACGCGCAAGCTGGCTGAGGAGATCATTGCCTCGCAGACCACGGAAATAGCCGCGATGCGTGCGCGTCTGGAAATTCTCAAGCGCAAGGTCGGGCCGGGGGAATTTCCACCCCTGGACGGGACACGCGGCGAACCGAAGTAGCGGGTGGTCGCACGACCAATGAAAAAGCCGCCAGAAGAGCGGCTTTCTTACAACTGGTGCTGGTGAGAGGAATCGAACCTCCGACCTACTGATTACGAATCAGTTGCTCTACCAACTGAGCTACACCAGCGCGAGCGGCATTATACCTTGAACCGTGCGAGTTGATAGCCGTGGAAGCTACATTCCAGACTGCGGCAGATGTTCTTCCAGCCTCGCCAGTACGCGTTCACGGCCCAGCAGTTCGAGCGTGGCGTCGATGGAAGGTGTCTGCGGCTCCCCGGTCACCAGCACGCGCACGGGCATGGCGAGCTTGGGCATCTTGAGGTTGAATTCCTTGGCAACGTCCTTGATCAGTGCACCCAGGGCTTCGCGTGTCCACTCGATCTGCTTCAGGCGGTCCTTTAGTGCAAGCAGGGCCGCCAGATTTTCTTCGGTGACATGCTGCGACAACAGGTCTGCACTGGGCGCGAGGTCCTGGTAGAACAATGTGGCCTCGTCTGCAAGGTCGTTGAGGGTGGGCGCGCGCTCCTTGACCAGGGCCACAACCTTTAGCGCATCGGGCCCCTTGTCGATGTCCAGGCCGCGCCTGGCCATACGCTCGCGGAGGTCGGCGACGAGGTCTGTATCGTTGGCCAGCTTGATGTAGTGCTGGTTGACCCAGCGCAGTTTCTCGGTGTTGAACTGGGCCGAAGAGGCAGTAATGTGGTCGAGGTCGAACCACTGAATGAACTGGCCACGCGAGAAGATCTCGTCGTCACCGTGCGACCAGCCCAGCCGTGCCAGATAGTTGATGACGGCATCGGCCAGGTAGCCTTCCTCGTGGTACTGCATCACCGACACCGCGCCGTGGCGCTTGGACAGTTTGGTGCCGTCGTCGCCCAGGATCATGGACAGGTGCGCGTATTGCGGAACCTCGGCGCCCAGAGCCTTGAGGATGTTGATCTGTCGGGGAGTATTGTTGACGTGATCGTCGCCGCGGATGACGTGGGTGATTTTCATGTCCCAGTCGTCCACCACCACGCAGAAGTTGTAGGTGGGAGTGCCGTCAGCGCGGGCGATGACGAGGTCATCGAGCTCGGTGTTGGAGATTTCGATGACACCCTTGACCAGGTCCTTCCAGGCGACGCTGCCGGTAGTTGGGTTTTTGAAGCGCACAACCGGCTGCACCCCGGAAGGAGGCACCCGTTGGGGCTTGCCTGGCTCGGGGCGCCATGTCCCGTCGTAGCGGGGTTTTTCACCGCGCGCGCGCTGGGCCTCGCGCATGGCGTCGAGTTCTTCCGTGCTGCAGTAGCAGTGGTAGGCATGGCCACTGGCAAGGAGTTCGTCAATCACCGCCTTGTAGCGCATGAAGCGGTGAGTCTGGTAAAACGGGCCTTCGTCGTGTTCGAGCCCGAGCCACCGCATGCCGTCCAGGATCGCCTGCACCGCCTCTGGCGTGGATCGCTCGATATCGGTGTCCTCGATGCGCAAGATGAACTGGCCGCCATGATGCCGGGCATAGGCCCAGGAGAAGAGTGCGGTGCGCGCGCCGCCGATATGCAGGTAACCGGTGGGGGAGGGAGCGAAGCGGGTTCTGACCATGATGATGCGGAATGGCGAAAGCGCGCTATTTTACGCCAAAGCCCATACTTGGGTTTGACCATGTGTGCAGCTTGTGGTTAAATTCGCCCCGTCCATTCGGACCGCATCTAAATCTTGGGCAGTTAGCTCAGCGGTAGAGCACTGCCTTCACACGGCAGGGGTCACAAGTTCGAACCTTGTACTGCCCACCAAGATTTTCTACGGTTTGCCAGTGCCCCGAGTTCAAGGGCTGCGTCCTTTCCGCCCAGACAGTGGCGGTAACGGGCAATCGCTGAATTTGCCTTGAAAGCCTTCTTACATTGCCCTTGGCGGTATTGGCTTCTACCTGACTGCATATCTGGTTTGGCCGCAACGCGAGGCGCGAGTTACGCTGTTTTGATCGGAATTGATGCAAAAAAACAGGGGCAGCCTTGGGCTGCCCCTGGATTTACGTGTGGCTAACGCAGAACTGCTTGTTATTTTTTCAGGTCAACGAGGTTCGCGTTGTAGCCCTGCGCAATGGCGCGGTTGTAGACGCGGGTCGCGACCAGGCGATCATTGTACGGGCCGATCTTGACGACGTAGAAAGTCGTGCCCTTGATGTCCTGCTTCTCAACCGTGGCGTTGTTGCCGCCTGACTCAACACGGGATTTGACGCGCTCAGCATCCTTGGCGGAAGTGTAGCTGCCAATCTGAACGGCGAAGGACTCTTCAGATGCCAGAGCCTTCTTCTCGGGGGCCAGGGTTGCGGGGTCCTTGATCTCGGAACGAACCATGCCGGTGGCGGTGAGCTCGGACTTGAGCTGGTAGGCGACGGACTTGCCTTCGCTGGAGACCGACAGGGCTTCCAGGGCCTTGGCCTGGGAAGCGTTGGCAGCGGACTTCGCTTCTTCGGCGGAGCTCACGGCCTCATAGGATTTGTGTTCCGCGACTTTCGCCGCTGCTACGGCGCTGCTCATGTTTGCCTTCATCTCACCGGCCAGCTTCTGGGTTTCGGCACGGGTTTCGGCACTGTTCTTCAGGGCTTCGTCACCAGTTTTCTGAGCTTCATTGGCGGTTTTGATGGCGGCATCAGCTTTGGTGGTTGCCTGGTTTGCCTGTTTCACTGCGCCATCGGCGACGGCTTGTGCCCAAGTAGCCTGATCAGAAGCTTTCGAAGCTTTTTCAGCAGCCTTGGAAGCGGTGTCAGAAGCCTTAGAGGCGGTGTCGGATGCACTGGTTGCAGTGGAACGGACGCTAGCAATCTCCGCCTTCAATGCCTCCAGCGAAGAGCTGACGGAGTTCATGTCCTGGGTGGTCGCGCAGCCAGCATTGACCAGCAGTGCGGATATGGCCAGGGTGTATTTCAAGTTGAGCAGTTTTTTCATTTGAGTCGTCATAGTGTTTTAACCTTTAGCGGCATGGCGATGGAAAGGGCGGGGAATCGCATATGCTTTTTTTCGTTCCTCCGAGCGAAGAAAAGCCTATGAAAAATCCGCTGGATTCATTTCAAATCCAGCTTCCAAATATATATCAAAAAAGTAATTGGGCAGATGACAAAAAACTTGAAATGTATATAAAAAACAACATGCTAGGAGTGATTTTGATTGTGATTTAAGTGATTATTCGTAGTGAATAATGCATGTATTTCGCATAAATATTCCTCATTAGTTCATCGAACTCTCTCGTATCGCCTGTTTAATGAAAAAAAGTGAAATAAATGTGCGTTATTAATTTTTATTAATCTTCTTTCTCTGTTTTGGCTGTGAGAAGACATATTTCCTAACGGTGTTTGCTTTTGGGCTGGGAAATGTTTTTTGCCTGTTTTCCTTGCATGGCTTGCAGCAGATCGGCGCTGCCTGGCTGCTTTTGTCGGCGAATTGCTTTTGACTATTGAGCTGATAAAGAAATGATCTTTGTCGTTTTAGGGTAGCGCTGGATATAATTGAGAATAAATCTTATTTATATTCGCATGCCCTCTAAACCATAAGGATTCCTTCCAATGACCGCAAAAGTGGTTCCGACTTCATTGCTTGTGCCGTGCGCCATGCTGGCCATGTCGATTGCCCACGCTGAGGCCCCAATGAACGTCGATGACGCCGGCACCCTGAACAAGGGGGGCATGAAAGTGGAGGGCGTCTGGCACAAGGACGAGAACGTAACGGGCGGCGCGCTGCTTTTTGGTTTCAGCCCGATCGAGACGCTGGAGCTGGAAATCGGGGCGCTGCATGACAACAATGTCACGGACAGCCCAAATGCAACGATGCGCGGGGGTGGGCTGGGGGCGAAATGGGTGCCCATCCAGAACGAGACGGGCTGGTCGCTTGGTGCCCGATTCGATTATGGGCATACGCGCGTCGAGGGCAAAGTCGAGCATGAATATGCATTGACCGGGCTTGCTTCCTATCGATTTGATAACCACCAGGTGTTGCATTTGAATGCCGGAGCCGTGCATGTAGAGGCCTCGGAGGGCCGTGAAAACTTGCACACCTGGGGAATCGGGTACGATTTTCCCCTCAGGGAGGGTTTGCAGCTCACGGCTGAAATATTCGGCGAGGCAGAGTCAGGACCGGACAAGGCACTGGGACTGCGCTACGAAATTTTTGACGGGTTCAAGGTCTCGGCCTCGGTTGGATACGGAAACGACCGCGGGTTTGGGCAGGCCGGCTTTGCCTGGGAATTTTGATCTGACACGGGCATGCCATGCACAAATAAAAAAACCGGCACGTGCCGGTTTTTTTATTTGCACACTCAACGAAGGTGGCGCACATGCGCCACCTTCGCGTGATCTGCGGTTTACTTCTTCTTGGCTTTCTTGCCGGCAACAGCGGCCTTGAAGCCAGCACCCGGGGTGAAGCGGGGCACGGTGGTTGCGGCAATCTTGATTTCCTTGCCGGTCTGGGGGTTGCGGCCGGTGCGGGCAGCGCGCTTGGAGGACTTGAAAGTGCCGAAGCCAACGAGAGTCACGGTGTCGCCTTTGGACACGGCTTTGACAACGGCATCGATGATGGCGTCAAGGGCCTTGCCAGCGGCGGCTTTGCTGATGTCGGCTCCCTGGGCGGCGGCATCGATTAATTCAGACTTGTTCATGGGTTCTCCTTTGGTTGATGGAAGCCTGATGCTACCAGTGTTTCAGGCATTTGTGTGCGGCTGGGCTAACGCAAGCGCTCAAATTGCATCTGCGTACGCAGCTCGCCCTCGAATAGTGTATCAATATTGACGAATCCAGACTTCTGGCTGATGTGGAAGCCCGCTTGTTCTGCGGGTGAAATGTCGATTATCTGCAACAGTCTCGCAGGGTACTCCAGCCTGAGTGAGACCTGCATGGGGTAGTACCCGTCCAGGAATTTGCGCATGTAGGGCCCGTTGTTGAGGGTGAAATAGCCGCCGCCGGAATTGTTCAATGCGCGGGTTTGGGCCGAAAGGCAAAGGTGCGCGCCGGCCTGGATTCCACGCAGCTGCACGGAAGGACCCTCAACCCAGGCTTCATCTATGGCGCGTGACTCGAGTACCCGGAGATTGCGGATGTAGCCTTCGCGAAAGGTGATCTGGGCGCGTGGCACGGCATCGAGATTGTCATGACATTGTTCCAGATCGGTCCAGCCGCTGGACAGGCTGTCCTCGGTGATTCGAATAATATTCTGGTGGTGGTGCACGGGCTTGTCGGGCCGCGAGGCAAGGAAATTGAGCTCGCCCTCATTGACACCGGACGCGCCACGGTCGTTGAACCAGGCGTCCAGTTCTTGCGGGCTCATGGGAGGAATCGAGGCCGCCCATGCCATGCCGGGCAGGCAAGCCAGCAAGACTGTCCGGGCAAGGAGCTTTCTGAGCAATGATGATGAAGTCTGCATGGAACCAGTATCCGCCAAATACTGTTTAGCATTAAACGGCTGTAATGGCTTAATCTTAATAGGCAAAGACGCAGCCTGAACTAGACGCCTCCGGAAAAAACAGAACATGCTCTGGGAAACCATCACCGTTATACGCGACCTTCACCGACTGCACGAAATCGCTTCAATCATGATCCGCTACGGCTGGGGCGACCTGGTCCGCCTGCTGGGCATGGCGCATGCATTGGAGCGGGCTGGCCGCATCCTGCACTGGCAGACCACTTCCGAGATATCGCGGCTGGAGCCGGCGGTGCGCATCCGCATGGCGCTGGAGGAACTCGGCCCGACTTTCATCAAGTTTGGACAGCTGATGGCGACTCGCGTGGACATGTTCCCGCCAGAATGGATCAGTGAATTCGAGAAGCTGCACCAGCGCGTGCCGCCTTCCGATTACGCGCTGGTGCACGAACAGCTGACAAAGGCGCTGGGGCGCCCGCCGGAAGAGGCCTTTGCCCGGTTTGATCCGGAGCCGATGGCAGCCGCTTCCATTGCGCAGGTACACCGGGCGGAACTGAACGATGGCACCCGGGTGGTGGTCAAGGTCCGTCGGCCCGGCATCGAGTCGAAAATTCAGGCCGATCTGAGGATACTCGACCACGTGGCCAGACTGGTTGAAAGTGAAATGCCCGACATGCGCCGCTATCAGCCGGTGCGGATGATCGGCGAGTTCCACAGGTCGATCATACGCGAGCTGGACATGGTGCGCGAGGCCCGCAACATCGACAAATTCGGGCGCAATTTCGCACAAGACGAGAACGTGCACATTCCCAAGGTGTATTGGGACTACACCTCGACCACGGTCAACGTGCAGGAGGAGATTGTCGGGATCAAGGGCGTCAATCGCGAAATGCTGCGCGAAAATGGCCTGGATCCGCTACTGCTGGGCTCGCGCGGCAGCGATGTGGTGCTCAAGATGGTGTTGCTGGACGGCTATTTCCATGCCGACCCGCACCCCGGAAATATCATTTTCATGCCTGGGAACCGCATCGGTATCATCGACTTTGGCATGATCGGGCACCTTACCGAGCGCCGGCGCAACGAGATCGTCAACCTGCTGCATGCGATTGTTTTCCGCGATGAGAACGGCATGCAGGAGGTGCTCATCGACTGGGCCGGGGATGCGGAAATCGACGAAACGCGCCTCACCCTTGACCTGGCCGAGCTGGTGTTCAGCTATGACGACCTCAAGATCAAGGACATCAACATTGGCGCGCTGCTGCAGGACATCACCACGATCATGCGCGACAATTCACTGGTGCTGCCGGCTGACCTGACCCTGCTGTTCAAGACGATCATCACGCTGGAAGGGCTTGGGCAGCAACTGAATCCGGATTATCACATGGTCGACCAGATCCAGCCTTTCATCGAGCAGGTGATCGCGGACCGTTATACTCCTCAGGCGCTCATGGAGCGCGGCCGCAAGGGGCTGCGCGAAATTGCCAATATCGTGTCGGGGCTGCCGCGAGACCTTTCCCACCTCTTGCGCGAGGCGCGCCGGGGCCGCGTAAGAATTGATCTTGACCTCAAGCGCCTGGATCATTTCGGCTATCAGCTCGATCAGGCCAGCAACCGGTTGACCATGGGCATCCTCACGGCCTCGCTGGTGATCGGATCGTCCATCATCATGACCGTGGGGGGCGGGCCAACCTTGCTGGGGCTGCCGCTGTTCGGACTGATGGGCTTCCTGATAGCCTTCGTCAACAGCCTGTGGATACTGTTCTCGATCTGGCGTTCGGGCAAGCGCTGAAGCAGCCGTCAGAAACCCTGGATTGGCCCCGCTCCAGCCTGAATGGCGGATGCCTCGGCTGGGCGCGGTGCGGTAACATGCGGGCCTGTCCCGCAACCGAGCGCAGTACGTGACCGTTTTCACAGAATTGGAAAAAATCTTTTCCGCCAGCGGCGTGTTCTCCTCCCGCCTGCCGAATTACCGGTTCCGTTCTCAGCAGCTCGACATGGCGAAGGGCGTTGCCGGCGTTCTGGGAGCGGGCGGGGTACTGGTTGCCGAGGCTGGCACTGGGACCGGTAAAACCCTTGCCTATCTGGTGCCGGCCTTGCTGGCGGGCGGCAAGACCATCGTTTCCACCGGCACCAAGGCCCTGCAAGACCAGCTTTTCAGGCGCGATATTCCCGCGGTGCTGCAAGCCTTGTCGATGCCCGTGAAAACCGCACTGCTCAAGGGGCGGGCGAATTATGTCTGTCAGCATCATCTGGAGCGCAACCTGACCGACGGGCGATTTGCCAGCGCCGAGGAAGCCGCGACCCTGCACCGGATCCAGCGCTTTGCGGCTACCAGCGACAGCGGCGATCGTGCCGAGGCGACCGGCATCCGGGAAACCCATCCGGCCTGGACCTATGCCGTTTCCACGCGTGAGAATTGTTTGGGCAGCGAGTGCGCCCATTTTCGCGACTGCTTTGTGATGAAGGCACGCAAGGAGGCGCTGGAGGCGGAACTGGTCGTGGTCAACCACCACCTGTTTTTTGCAGACTTGTGGCTGCGCGACGAAGGCGTCGCGGAGCTTCTGCCCGCCAGCCAAAACGTCATCCTCGACGAAGCGCATCAGCTGGCCGATACCGCTGCGCTGTTCTTCGGCCAATCCGTGACCACCGGACAGGTCATCGACCTGGCCCGCGATGCGCGCCAGTCGGCGAAGGTCTTTGCGAAGGATGCACCGGCACTGGCGCAGGCTGCCGAAGAGCTGGACAAGGCGGCGAAGAAGCTGAGAATGTCGGTGCCGGAGATGACACTGCGACTGCCAGCAAAGCTGGTGCAGGAGCGTGCCGATTTCGCCAGTGCCCTTGATGAAGCGAAACGCGCGCTGGCCGAACTCGATGCGGGACTTGAAGCGCAGGCCGGGCGCGCCGATGAGCTGGCGGACTGCCACGTCCGTTCCCGGGAGGTGATGCAGCGCCTCGAAAACTGGCAGGGCAAGGATGAAGCCGGCTGGGTGCGCTGGATCGAAACCGCCGGGCGCACGCTGGCTTTGCATGCTACGCCATTGTCGGTGGCGGACTTCTTCGGCACGCAGGTGATGCAGGACGGCCGTGCCTGGGTGCTGACCTCGGCCACTCTCGCGGTGGGCGGCGATTTTTCGCACCTGCTCTCGCGCCTGGGGCTAGAGGAGGCAGGCACGTTGTGCGTGGACAGTCCCTTCGACTATCCCCAACAGGGGCTGATTTACTTGCCGCCGGCCTTGCCGGAGCCCAACACGCGCGAGCATACGCAGGCTGTGGTCGAGGCTGCGCTGCCAGTACTGGAGGCAAGCGGCGGCCGCGCCTTCATGCTGTTTACTTCATTGCGGGCGATGGACAACGCCAAATCAATGCTGGCCGAGGCCTTCAAGCAGCGTGGGCTGGATTTCCCCTTGCTGGCGCAAGGCGACGAGCCCAAGCAGGCACTGCTGGAGCGCTTCCAGCAATCGGGCCGTGCGGTGCTGCTCGGCAGCCAGAGCTTCTGGGAAGGCGTGGACATGCCGGGTGAGGCGCTGTCCGTGGTAATCATCGACAAACTGCCGTTTGCGCCGCCCGATGATCCGGTGGTAGCGGCGCGCATCGCCCGCATCAGCGAGGCGGGCGGAAACTCTTTCATGGAATATCAACTGCCTGAAGCCGTGATCTCGCTCAAGCAGGGCGCCGGTCGTTTGATCCGCACCGAGACCGATCGCGGCGTGCTGATGCTGTGTGATCCGCGGCTGGTTGGAAAATCCTACGGGCGCAAGGTGCTGGATGCGCTGCCGCCGATGCGGCGCACGCGCAAGTTTTCGGAAGTGTGCGATTTTTTTGCTGCCCCGGCAGCTGGCGAAGCGGGGCCTTCAGCATAAAAAGCGGCCGCTAATTGCCCGCTGAAGGAGGAGGCTCCGCGAGCCCGCCCTCGTCCGGTGGCAGCACCGGCAGGAGGATGTCCACGCGGGTTCCCTTGCCGGGCGTGCTTTCAATGCGAAGCCTGCCTTTGTGGAAATCGACGATCTCCTTCACGATGCTCATGCCCAGCCCCGTGCCGGAAATGGCGCCGGAGGTGTCGGCGCGATAGAAGCGCTCGGTTACGCGCGCGAGCTGGTCAGGCGTCATGCCGATGCCGTGGTCCGACACGCGGAAGCCCGCCATTTTTCTGCCCTCATATTCCTCTGGAGGCAATAGCTTCACTTGCACATCGCCGCCGCCAGGAGAGTATTTGTAGGCATTTGAAAGCACATTGCTCAGAACCTGCCCCATCTTGTTGCGATCGACCATGACGAGCACCGCGTCGAGCGGTTTTTCCAGCAAGGGGGGCGCCCTGTTTGCCGGAACCGGAAAATTGAGCATGACCTTTTCCACAAGCGGCGCGAGTTGCATTCTCTCGTAGTGGAAGTCCTTGCCCTGGCGCGATTCTATGCGTGCCAGATCGAGCAGTTCATTCAGGATTGAAGCCATCAGGTCCGACTGATTGCAGATGGTCTCCAGGATGTCCTGACGGGTGGCCTCGTCAAAATCCTTGTGCAGCAAGAGCTCGGAGAATCCCTTGATGCTCGCCATCGGCGTGCGAAGCTCATGGGCCGCTGTGGACAGAAATTCGCTTTTCATTCTGTCCACTTCCGTTTCCCGGGTGATGTCCCGAACGAAGAGGATGAGGGGAACCTCTTCGGTGTCGCTCAAACCGAGCATCAGCTGCAGGATCCTGACCGGCTCTTCCTTGACATCGAGAAGAAGGGGAGCTGAGGTGCTTTCGCCGTGGCGGCGTGTTTCATCCAGCAGCAATTGCAAATCCGGGCTGGATGAGCTGGGCGTGATCAGCGTGGCAAGCGCACGGGATACTTCGTCTATTTTGCAGCCGATCAGCTGCTCGATCGGAAGCCCGGTTATCCTGGAAAAGCTCAGGTTGGCGAACCTGACTCTGTAATCGGTGCCGAAGGTCAGCAGACCGCTCGGGCTTAGCTGGAAAATCGTGGACAACTGCTTGGTGCGCTCGCGGATGGCGAGTTCGGCCGCCTGCCGGTCGCTGATGTCGGTTTGGGAGCCCGTCATGCGGACCGGTCTGCCATCCGCGTCGAACATGGCGCGGCCTCGGGACAGCACCCACTTGTAGGCTCCGTCCTTGCAGCGCATGCGGAATTCCGCCTCGAAGTAATCCGTTTTGCCGGCCAGATGCTGTGCGAGCAGCTGCGTTACCCGCTTCCTGTCTTCGGGGTGCTGCATCGCGACAAGCGCTTCCTGAGAAACCTCCAGTTCGTCATGCGCGTACCCGAGCATACTCTTGAAGCGATCCGAAAGGTAAATCTGGTCGGAAGCCATGTCCCAGTCGTAGATGCCGTCGTTGCTGCCGCTCACGGCCAGCTGCCAGCGCTGCTCGCTTTGTTCGAGCGCCTGCTCCATTTGCTTGCGCGCGGTGATGTCCATGAAGCTGCCGGCCATGCGTGTTGGCTTGCTGTCAGGGTCCCTTTCCACGACCTTGCCGCGGTCCAGCACCCACATGATGCTTCCGTCCGCGCGCACCATGCGGTGTTCATGGATGTACGGCGTGTTGTCGTCCAGGCAGGCCTGTATGGCATTGAGCACGGCGTTTCTGTCCTCAGGGTGAATATGGTCGATGAACAAGTCGAGCGTGCCAGTAGCGGCCGAGTCATCGAGCCCGAGCAGTTTTGTCCACTGGGTGTTGTGTATCACGGTTCCGGTGTGGACATTCCAGTCCCACAATCCCTCCCCGGTGGCGTCCATGACATAGCGCAGGCGCGCTTCACTTTCGGCCAGGGCGTGGGTACGTTCCTCGACGCGGTTTTCCAGCTCGCTCTGCGAGGCCCGTACGCGCTCCACCATCTGGTTGAAGGCAAACACCAGGCGGCCGAATTCGTCCGCCCGTGTTGACTTCAGCGGCCGCAGGATGCCGGTGGAAGCGATATCCTCCGAGGCCAGGGCAAGATCGCGAAGCGGTGAAGTCAGCCACTCCGCGGCGCGGCGTGCGAAGTAGAGCACGACTACAATCAGCAGCAGGCCTACCGATACAAACAGGATGAACAGGGTGCGGAGGTTGCTCAGGGCGATCGAACGGTCCTGGGCATGGATGTAACGCAACCGAAGGTTGTTGACCGGGGCCGGCAGCGACAGCTCCTCTCTGGACTCGATGACCGGGCGAGTCGGCAATCCCCCGATCTGTACTGCCGTTTTGCCATTGTCGCCAATCAGGTACTGATAATTTCCGGCGGATGGGGTGCCGAGCAGCGGGTCCAGCGGCAGCCTGTAAACGAGCATGCCTTCCGGATAGCCGGTCAGCGGATAAATGACCGGGAAGTAGGCGAGCAAGGTGGCCGAGTTGCGGCTGGGGCCTGACTCGATGACGGCATAGGCCTTGCCCTGATCCAGCACGATCTTGTGCACGGCGGGATCCCCGTATTCGATGTTGCTTGTCCCGCCGCTTGAAGCTATGGGCTTGCCGCGATAATCCGTGAGTACGAGGCGTCCACCCGGGACAAGCAGCTTCTGGCTTCTGAGCAAGGGCACGAGGTAGGTTTCCCGCCCCATCGAATCGACCAGCGCGGTCGCCGTCACGGTACTGGTGGCGAGGGAGCTGGCCGTGGTCAGGTCGGCCGTCAGGCGCAGTTCGAGTCCCAGGCTGAGTTGCCGGCCCTTGGCCTGCAGCTGCGAATGCGCATTGCTCAGGAGTTCCGAGCGGGCCAGAAAAAACGCGGGAAGGGCCATGCTGGCAACAATCAGCAGGGTGCCGAGAGCCAGGAACAGGCTGATTTGCGCGCGCAGCTCCAGACTGCCGAGCCACTGGCGGAATCGCAGCCTGACGGATTCCGCGTCTGCCCCGGGGGTGTTCATTTGATCAGTTCAAGCGTGTCGTCTTCACGGTAGCGTGCCATCGAAACCTGTTCCGAGTTCAGCGCTTCGTGATTGTCCGGGGTGAATGCGCGCTTGTAGCGTCTTAGCAATCCGTCATAAGGCGGCAGCGTTTCCATGGCGTCGCGCACCGCGGATCGCTGCGTGGTTCCAGCCTTGTTAATCGCCAGGGCGAGCAAATGCGTGAGGTCGTAGGCATGAGCGAAGCCCACCTGGGCCAGCATTTTCTCGGCCGGCTCGCCATAAGTTTTCTGATAAAGGCGCGCGACTTGCCTGGCGCGTTCGCCCTTGGCGTTGTGGAATGAGAAGGTTTGGACCACCACAAGGTCGACCTGATCCATCGCAGGGCCGACCATCTCGTGGAAGCGTCCGCCGGCAATGCCCCAGTGCGAAATGATCGGCAGCCGCTGCGTGGCAGGCAGGGCGGCCATCTGTTCGACGATTCTGGAGCCTTCGGCCTCGTTGGCGATCATGATCAGCGCCTGCGCGCCCGTGGCCCTTGCGCGCGCCAGCTTGTCGCCAAACTGGGTATCGCCCCAGTTGTAGACCACGAATTCCGGCCGCAGCTGCTTGTGCTGGTCCGCAAACTTCTCGATTTCAGCCTGGTTGCTGCGCCCCCAGGCGGTGTTGGGCAGAAACACGACGACATTCTCAAGCTTGCGCGCCAGCGTATGCCTGAGCATGGCGTTGATCGCGAGGGTGTCGTTCAGAGACAGGCGGAAGGCATAATTTGGCCGTGCACCGTTGTTCGCGAAGCCGTTCGCCGAGCCCCAGGACCCCAGCAGCAGGATCCCCTCGCGATTCGCGACCGGCACCAGTTCGAGCGCCACCGGCGACATGCGGCCGCTGAATGCGGCAACGACATCGGGTTGTGCCGCCACCTCGGTCAGGTGGTCGATGGCGCGGGCAGGCACGCCCCGATCGTCGCGCGTGATCACTTCAAGTTTGCGGCCGTCGAGCACGCCGCCAGCGGCATTGATTTCCTCGGTGGCCAGCCGCACGCCTTTTTCGATGGCCTGGGCTGAAAAACTGTTCTTCATACCGTATTCGGCGATGACTGCGATGCGCACGGCCGGCTTGTCCGCCCAGGCCGGGCGCGCGATAAAGAGTATTGCCAGCAGCGCAAAAAAAAGTCCGGTTGCGGCAACTTTCAATACGCGGACAGGAACGCTTTGCGGCACAGACGGTTGTGTAACTTTCAGGGAAATAAGCATGGCGAAAGTCAGAGCCTCCTTGAGGCCATCACACTTTTATATTTGGCGCTGACCATTTTCTTAAGGGTGGAAAACGGGATCGGTTTGGGCAGTATCGCGATGGCTTCCGGAAGCCCACCCCGATCCTCTATCTCCTGGCGATCAAGGGCGGTAACCACAACAATCTCAGTGTTTGCCAGGTTCCTTGAATAACTCAACTGGCGCAGCATGCGGAAGCCATCCATGCCAGGCATGTTCAGATCAAGCACAATGAAATCCGGCTTGAGTTCACCAATGTACAGAAGCG
>DAIMZB010000010.1:22630-27341 GCA_036734185.1 Thiobacillaceae bacterium
TTTTTGCAGTGGCAAGCTCGACGGGAATGTCCCAGGCATCGAAATTCAGCCGATAAAGCTTGAGCAGAGTCTCTTCATCTTCAACAATCAGCAACCTGAAAGGTGCCGGCGCAGGATCAAAAGCCGGGTTCTTCAAGCTTCCTTCAGCTTCACGCGATCTTTCAGCAAGAATCGTATCGATGGAGCTTTTGAGGACACGCCGGTGCCCGCCAGAAGTCTTCCAGGCTCGCAGGATGCCGCTTTCTACCCATATCTGGACGGTACGTAGCGAGACCCCGAGCACTTTGGCCGCCTCACTCGTGCTCATGCTGTCTTTTGTGATGTCAGCCATTAGTTTTCCAAGGCCTGCTGAATGGGGCAAAACTTCATGCACTAGTCTCGGACTTGCTTGTGTCCTTGAGCAGGACGAGCACGCTTTGGCAGATTTCGTTGCCAGGCTGTGAAGAGTGTTTGGCGTGCCCCGAAAGGTAGGTTCCTGAAGCGTCCCTGTGTTTTAGTTATGCAAGCTAACATGCTAATGTTCTAGCTCATTTTCAATATTTGCATTTTTATCATTTTGCTGGTTTGTGTCAAACGATTTGCCTAGGTGTGCCAGTCGCGTGAAATAGTCCGTGGCGCCTGCCATTTAAGCAGTATGGATCGAGGTGACCTTGGCAGTTTTGCGGGTTTCTAATCACTGAAGCCCCGTTTCTTCGCATGGGATGGCATAAAGGCGGTGCGGTCGATGAATCATCAGAAAAACCGGGTCGATGAAGCAGGGGAGTACATCGGATACAGGGCCCTGCTGCTTTCCGTTTTCCTTGCGCTGGCCTCGGCCCGTGTGCCTGCGGCTGAGACCAGGGCGCACATCCTGCTGCAGGATTCCCCTGTCGCCGGTTTCCAGTACCACGAAGGCAGAAAATCATGGGACAGCATGAAAGTCGGCGACACACTGGTGCTGGTGCGGGAACCCGGCAACGCATACGATGACAAGGCCATCCGCGTTGAGTGGCAGGGGCGTCTGCTAGGCTATGTGCCGCGCCGCGAGAATGGCGATATCGCGAGGCTCATGGATAACGGCGCGAGGCTGGAGGCGCGCATCTCCCGTCTTGTCGAGTCGCGCGACCCCTGGCAAAGAATCCGCTTCGAGATCCTCGCGCCGCTGCAATAAGCCGGCTTCAGAACCCCTGGCGCGGGCATGAGCGGCAAGCCCTGACGCTCGTCGCACCGTATAATGCCGCCATGCGCGTCCTGGCCGTCGAGACATCCACCGAACATTGTTCCGTTGCCCTCCATGAGGGGGGGAGCGTGCTGTCGCATGGCGAGCTTGCGGGCCAGCGCCATAGCGAAATTCTGTTGGGCATGGTCGAAAAGATGCTTGCCGAGGCCGGTTGTACCATGCAGGACGTGGATGGCATCGCATTCGGAGCCGGGCCCGGCTCCTTTACCGGGGTGCGCATTGCCGCGAGCGTGGCGCAGGGCCTGGCGCTTGGGCTGGGGATTCCCGTCATGCCGGTCTGCACCCTGGAAGCACTGGCAGAAGCCTCTGGTTGCAGGCGCGTTGCCTGTGCCCTCGATGCCCGCCTGGACGAGGTCTATTTTGCCGCGTACGAGCGCAGCGGCAGTGCCTGGCGGGCGCTTGTCGAACCCTGTCTCGCCTCCATCGGCGAATTGCCCATGCTGCCGGGCGCGGAGTGGGTGGGCGTGGGCAGCGGCTTTGGCATCCTGGAACACGCGCTCACCCACCATTTGCAGCTTGCCGAAGTACGCACTGAATCCTTCCCGGAGGCGCGCGCGGTCGCGGTGCTGGGCGCGCACATGCTGGAGCAGGGCGCGGCGCTGGACGCGTCTGCGGCCCAGCCGATTTATCTGCGCGACAAGGTTGCCATGACGACTCGAGAGCGTCATGCGCTTGGCTATAAATGAATACCGTCCTCAAGCTTCAGCACAATATCCGGCGTATGCGCGATGCCGATATTCCCGCCGTGCTGCTGGTGGAGAAAGACAGTTATGAGTTTCCCTGGAGCGCCGGCAATTTCCTGGACTCCATCCATGCCGGCTACAGTGCCTGGGTGTATGAAGTGGGCGGTGAAATCATCGGCCATGCCGTGCTGATGGCGGCGCTCGACGAGGCCCATCTCCTCAACATCACCATCGCGTCCGCCTGGCGCCGCCAAGGCCTCGGAAGCGTGCTGCTGAAGCACACTATCGAGACCGCGCGGCAGCTGCAGGTCCGCATGCTGTTCCTTGAGGTGCGCCCGAGCAACCAGCCCGCCATTCAGCTCTATGAAAAAAACGGGTTCGAGGCTTTTGCCCTGCGCAAGGGCTATTACCCTGCTCAGGCCGGCCGTGAGGATGCGCTGGTCATGAGGGCCGTGCTGTGAGCCTGCCGCGCGACCTGATCCTGAAGGAATTGGGGATTTCTCCGGTCTGGCGCCTCAGACAACAAGTCGTGGATTCGCCCGCTGCGGCTGCCGCCACCGTCTCGATCGACGGCCATCGCAGCCGCATCCTGCAAATGGACTGGGCGCAATTGGCGGACGCGGTGGCGGCTTGCACGTCTTGCGACCTGCACAAGACCCGGACCCAGGGGGTGCTTGGGGTAGGAGATGAAAAGGCCGAGTGGCTGATCATCGGCGAAGCCCCCGGCGCCGACGAAGATGCCCAGGGCGAGCCTTTCGTCGGCCAGGCCGGCAAGCTGCTCGACGCAATGCTGGGCGCGATCGGCCTCAGGCGCGGCGAGAATGTCTACATCGCCAATGTGCTGAAGTCGCGTCCTCCTGGCAACCGCAATCCGGCCCCCGAGGAAGTCGCTGCCTGCATGCCCTATCTGGAGCGGCAGATTCAGCTGATCCAGCCGAAAATCATCCTTGCGCTGGGACGCTTCGCAGTGCAAAGCCTGCTCAATACCGAGGAAGCCGTCGGCAAGCTGCGCGGCCGGGTGCACCATTATCAGGGCATACCGCTCATTGTTACCTATCATCCAGCTTATCTGCTGCGCAATTTGCCCGACAAGGAAAAGGCGTGGGAAGACTTGTGCCTGGCGCGCGCCACCCTGGCAAAAGCCGCTTGAATTGGGCGAATTCGCCATAAAATTTGCAATACAACCAGTGAGGAGAAATGCGATGAAGAAATGGCTCGCGATCGGTTTTCTCGCCTTCGGCCTTTCCGGCTGCGGCTACAACACCCTGCAGACCACGGACGAGCAGATCAATGCTTCCTGGTCCGAAGTGGTCAACCAGTACCAGCGCCGAGCCGACCTCGTGCCCAACCTGGTCAACGTGGTCAAGGGCTATGCCTCGCACGAGAAAGACATCCTCATCAGGGTGACGGAAGCGCGCGCCAGAGTCGGCCAGATACAGGTGACCGCTGACCTGGTCAACGACGAGCAGGCCTTCAACAAGTTCCAGGCCGCGCAGGGCGAGCTTTCCGGCGCGTTGTCGCGCCTCATGCTGGTCGCGGAGAACTATCCGCAGCTCAAGGCGGATGGCGTGTTCCGCGATTTGCAGGCCCAGCTGGAAGGTACCGAAAACCGCATTGCCGTGGCGCGCGGCCGCTACATAAAATCGGTCCAGGAATACAACGTCACCGTGCGCAAGTTTCCAAGCAATCTGACCGCCATGCTGTTCGGTTTCAAGACCAAGCCGAATTTCACGGTGGAAAATGAAAAGGCCATTTCAGCACCGCCCAAGGTTGAATTCGGCGGTGAGTCTTCTTCCGGTGGCCAAAGCCCGCTGAGTTCGGGTTACTGAAAGCATGCCGCGTTCGCTGCACGCGTCCGGCCTGGTGTCAGCGGCATGGCTTGTTGCCGTGCTGATGTTGCTGGCCGCATCCCTCACGGCTCACGCCGAAGTTGCTGTCCCTGAGTTAAACAGGCGCGTCACCGACCTCACCGGCACGCTGGCGCCGGACACGCTTAACCGTCTGGAAAACACGCTGGCGCAGTTCGAAGCGGCCAAGGGCAGCCAGATTGCTGTGCTGATGCTACCGACCACGGCACCTGAAGACATTGCCGAATACGGCATTCGCGTGGCGGACAAATGGAAGGTCGGGCGCAAGGGGGTGGATGACGGCGCTATCCTGATCGTTGCCAAGGATGATCGGCGCGTGCGCATCGAGGTCGGATACGGGCTCGAGGGCGTGATTCCGGATGCCGTCGCCAAGCGCATCGTCGACGAGGACATCGTGCCGCGTTTCAGACAGGGCGACTTCTCGGGAGGTGTCGAAGCCGGTGTGTCACGCATGATGCGGCTGGCCGAAGGCGAACCGATGCCGCCGCCCAGGGATGTGAGCGGCAGTGATAGCGGCAACCTGGACCAGCTGGTGCTCTTCCTTTTCGCGGGCATCATCGGCGGCAAGATACTCGGTGCCTTGATCGGCAAGGGTTGGGGCTCGTCCGTCGCCGCCGTTGGCACGGGCGCGCTGGCCTGGATGCTCAGCGGCCTGTTCTTTTTCGGCCTTGTCGCAGCCGCACTCGTGCTGTTCGTGACCCTTGCAGGCGGGCGCGGCGGCGGGGTCGGTCTTGCCGTCCTTGGAGATGTTCTGGATGATGACGTCCACCTCGATATTGGCATCCGCCACTTGCCCCAAGATTGCAAAGGCAACGCCTGGCTTATCGGGCACGCCAAGCAGGGTCACTTTGGCTTCATCGCGGCTAAAGGCTATGCCTGAAACAACGGCTGCTTCCATTTTTTCATCTTCCTCAAATAGAATCAGGGGTCCGGAACTCATT
>DAIMZB010000011.1:0-5396 GCA_036734185.1 Thiobacillaceae bacterium
GCGCAGTGCTGGCCGTGCTGATGCGCGACCTGCCCAACGACGTGTTCTTCAAGGTGGGCCTGATCGCGATCATCGGCCTGTCGGCCAAGAACGCCATCCTGATCATCGAGTTTGCGCGCCAGTTGCACGAAGAAGGCATGGAACTGGTGGCTGCCACCCTGGAAGCCTGCCGCATGCGCCTGCGCCCGATCCTCATGACCAGCTTTGCCTTCATCCTGGGGGTGTTGCCGCTTGCCATCTCCAGCGGCGCCGGCGCGGCCAGCCGCCATGCGGTCGGCACCGGCGTGGTCGGCGGCATGTTCACCGCAACCCTGCTGGCCATTTTTCTGGTGCCAGTGTTCTTCGTGGTGGTGCGCAGGCTGTTTCCTGCCAAACCGCCGCGCGAGGAAATGAAACATGACTAAAATCCGCTTTCCCCATTCCCCCGCGGTGGCGGCGCGCCTCGGCGCGTCGATCGCGACCCTGGCGCTGGTGGCGAGCTGCTCGCTGATCCCGGATTTCCAGCGCCCGCCGCCGCCGGTTCCGGCACAGTTCGCGGACACCGCCGGCAACGGAAAAGCCAGCGCCATGCCTGCCTGGCGCGAGTATTTCACCGACCCCGCGTTACGCGGGCTGATCGAAACCTCGCTCGAGAACAACCGCGACATGAAAATCGCGCTCGCGCGCGTCGAAGAGGCGCGCGGGCTTGCCGGCATCGCGCGCGCGGACCGCTTCCCCACGCTCGACGCGCAGGCGTCGGACAACCGCGCCCGT
Organism: Thiobacillaceae bacterium; assembly: GCA_036734185.1. Lineage (GTDB taxonomy): Bacteria > Pseudomonadota > Gammaproteobacteria > Burkholderiales > Thiobacillaceae > UBA6918. The sequence continues at coordinate 754 of DAIMZB010000011.1, forward strand.
ACCCCCGGCGACCTTTCCGGCACCGGCAAGGCACGGACAGCCAGCCGCTATGACGTGGGCGTCGGCATCACGTCCTTCGAACTCGATTTCTGGGGCCGCGTGGCCGCGCTCAACCAGGCCGCCCGCGCCCAGTATCTGGCAAGCGACGAAGCCGCAAAAAGCTTCCGCATCGGCCTGATCGGAGATGTCGCCAGCACCTGGTTCCAGCTTGCGGAACAGGCAGAGCGCGAACGCCTGGCATACCAGACTCTCAAGACCCGCGAGGAAAGCCTCGACCTCATCCGCAAGCGCCGAGATGCCGGCCTCGCCACCGACCTCGACACGCTGGCCGCGGAAAGCCTGACCGAGTCGGTGCGGGGACAGTGGGCCGAGCTCAAGCGCCAGCGCATGCAGACGGAAAACGCGCTCTACCTGCTGACCGGCATGGCAGCGCCGCTGCCGAAGTCTTCCGGCGTTTCCAGCCTGCCGGTCATGGCCGACCTCGCGCCGGGTCTGCCGTCGGAAGTATTGCTCAAGCGCCCTGACGTCCGCGCCGCGGAACAGCGCCTGCTTGCTTCCAATGCGAACATCGGCGCCGCGCGCGCGGCCTTCTTCCCGCGCATTTCGCTCACCTCCAACATCGGCACGGCCAGCAGCGAGCTCTCCGGCCTGTTCGGCGGCGGTAGCCTGGCCTGGCTGTTCCAGCCCGTGCTGAAACTGCCGCTGTTCGATGCCGGCAGGAACCAGGCAAACCTCGATGTGGCGGAAGCCCGCAAGGTCGCGGCAGTGGCCGACTACGAGAAAGCCATCCAGCAGTCATTTCGCGAGGTATCCGATGCGCTTGCCGCACAGACCACCTACCGTGAGCAATTGAAGGCGCAGCAAGCCAATTTCGAGGCGCAGCAGGCCAGGCTGGAACGCGTGAAGGCGCGCGCGCAAAGCGGGATCGCCAATTACCTTGAAGTGCTCGACGCCAACCGTGAATCCTTTGCCGCCGAACAGACGCTGGTTTCTACCCGGCGCCAGCTGCTGGGCGCACAGGTCGCGCTGTTCAAGGCGCTCGGCGGCGGGGAATAAGCCTGCCCAAAGGGCGCCAGGGCGCGCTCAGTTCAGCGCGCTGGCCAGCAGGCGGCGGTAGCGCGAGACCAGTTCGCCCTGCCCGCCCAGCAGGCTGAACACGTCGAGCAGGGTCTTGCGGCCGATGTCGTCCTGGAAGCCGCGATCGCGGCGCACGATTTCGATCAACTGGTCCATGCCCTCCTCATAGCGGCCCGAGCCGACCATCAGGTTGGCGAGCTTGAGGCGCGCGTCGAGGTTGCCGGCATCGGCCTCGATCGCGGCCAACAGCGTGCCTTCGTTTTCGCCGCCAGCATTCATTTCCGCGAGCCGGATCTGCGCCGTCAGCTGCAGGGTGCGCGCGTCGCGGACAACGTCCTCATTGCGAATGCTCGACAGCAGGCGCCGCGCCTCTTCCAGCTCGCCCTGCACGAACATGATCTCGGCGGCATCCACGCGCACCCATTCATTGTTGGGATCGAGCTGCGAGGCCTGGGCCAGCAACTGCAGCGCGCTGGCATCGTCGCCCTCGCCGCGCTTCATCTGCGCCCCTTGGCGCAGCGCTTCGGCCGGGCTGGGCAGGATCTTGTTGAGCCATTCGCGCACCGCGCTTTCCGGCAGCGCACCGGAAAATTCGTTCACGACCTTGCCATCGACAACAGCCTTTACGTCGGGAATGCCGCGCACGCCAAACTGTGCGGACAGTTGCTGGTTCTCGTCGGCGTTGACCTTGGCAAGCACGAACTTGCCGCCGTATTCGGCCGCAAGTTTTTCCAGGATGGGTTTCAGCGACTTGCACGGCCCGCACCAGGGCGCCCAGAAATCGACCACCACGGGCTGTTTGAAGGAAGCCTCGATGACTTCCAGCTCAAAGTCGGCCAGGCCGACGTCTTTGTCGAATGCGGACATGGGATTGCTCTCGCAGGTTTCCAAAGGCCTTTACATCGAGGCCGGCGGAACGGATTTCAATGGCTGGTGCGTTCCTGCACCAGCACCCAGGGCGCCACCACCACGCTCCACAGCGCAGGGTCACGCGCCAGCCAGTCGCCCGCCTGCTCATCGCTGACCTTGGAAAGCTGGCCGGCCTGCAACCAGCGGCTCACGGCGGCGCCGTCATCCTGCGCCATGGCCAGCGCGACGCCGACGAGGTCCAGCGCGCCATCGACGCGAACCACGACCCCGCGCGCGTGATGGCGCTGCATTTCGGCCCAGCTGACCTTGGCGGTCTCGCCGTTGAGCTTGGCGCGCAGGATTTCAGCCGGTTTGGACATGTCAGATGCGTTTCGCCAGTTCCTCGGCCTTGCCGGTGTAGCTGGCGGGCGTCATGGCCTTGAGGCGCGCCTTCTCCGCATCGGGAATGGTCAGCCCATCGATGAAGGCGTGCAGGGTCTCGCGGTTGATGCCGCCCTTGCCGCGGGTCAGTTCCTTGAGCTGCTCGTAGGGGTTGGCTACGCCATAACGGCGCATCACGGTCTGGATGGGCTCGGCCAGCACTTCCCAGTTGGCGTCCAGGTCGGCCGCGAGCGCGGCCGGGTTGGCCTCCAGCTTGTTGAGCCCGCGCAGGCAGGACTCGTAGCCCAGCAGCGTGTAGCCGAGGCCGACACCCATGTTGCGCAGCACCGTGGAATCGGTGAGGTCACGCTGCCAGCGCGAGATCGGCAGCTTCTGCGCCATGTGAGTGAGCACGGCATTGGCCATGCCGAAGTTGCCCTCGGCGTTTTCAAAATCGATCGGGTTGACCTTGTGCGGCATGGTGGAGGAGCCCACCTCGCCGGCTTTAACCTTCTGCTTGAAATAGCCCTGCGAGATGTAGCCCCACACGTCGCGGCACAGGTCGGTGAGAATGGTGTTGGCGCGCACGTGCGCATCAAACAGTTCGGCCATGTAGTCGTGCGGCTCGATCTGGATGGTGTAGGGGTTGAAGCCAAGGCCGAGGCCGGTGACGAACTTCTCGGCAAACCCTTCCCAGTCGACATTCGGATAGGCCGAGAGATGCGCGTTGTAGTTGCCCACCGCGCCGTTGATCTTGCCGAGGTACTCGACTTCGGACAGCTGCAGGCGCGCGCGGCGCAGGCGATAGGCAACGTTGGCCATTTCCTTGCCCACCGTGGTGGGGCTCGCGGGCTGGCCGTGGGTGCGCGACAGCATGGGCAGCGCAGCGAGGTCGTGCGCCATGGCATGCAGCTTGTCGATAAGGGCGGTCAGGCCGGCCGCCATGAGGGCTTCCTGCGCGCCCTTCAGCATCAGCGCGTGCGACAGGTTGTTGATGTCCTCGGACGTGCAGGCAAAGTGAAAGAACTCACTCACCGCATGAATTTCCCCGTTCTGCGCGCAGCGTTCCTTGAGGAAATACTCCACCGCCTTGACGTCATGGTTGGTGGTGGCCTCGATCGTCTTGACCCGCGCCGCATCGTCCTCGGAGAAATTTTCCACGATGCCGTCGAGGAAGGCGATGGCGGCGGTGGAAAATTCCGGCACTTCGGCGATGTCGGGATGGGCGGCTAGGGCCTTGAGCCATTCCACTTCCACCCAAACGCGGTGCCGGATCAGGCCGAATTCACTGAAATAGCCGCGCAGGGCGGAAATCTTGCGGCCATAGCGGCCGTCGAGCGGGGAAAGCGCGGTGAGGGCGGAGAGTTCCATGCGGTTCTCGGGGTAAGGGCGAAAACCGCTATTTTACCGGAGATGCGTGGTTTGGTTGGGGCAGCTAGACCGGGCGACGCTCGCGGAATGCCTGCGCGATGGTGCCGAGGTCCACGTATTCCAGCTCGCCGCCGAGCGGTACGCCGCGCGCCAGCCGCGAGACCTTGAGCCCTTTCTCGTGCAGACGCTCGCCCAGCATGTGCGCGGTCGCCTCGCCCTCGGGCGTGAAGTTGGTGGCCAGCACCACTTCCTCAACCACGCCGTCGAGCGCGCGGCTGATGAGCTTGTCCAGGCTGATTTCGCGCGGGCCGATGCCGTCGAGGGGAGACAGCCTGCCCATGAGCACGAAATACAGGCCGTTGTAGCTTTGCGTGGATTCCAGCGTGTTGAGGTCGGCAGGCATTTCCACCACGGCCAGCAGCCGCTTCTCGCGGCGCGGATTGGCGCAGGTCGGACAGACTTCAGTCTCGGAGAAATTGTTGCACAGCCGGCAGTGCTGCAGACTCGTCAGCGCATGCCCCAGGGTAGCGGCGAGCTTCTCGGCGCCGGTGCGGTCGCGCTGCAGAAGATGATAGGCCATGCGTGCCGCAGACTTGGGGCCCACGCCCGGCAGGGCGCGCAGCGCATCGATCAGCGCGGCCAGCGCACCAGGCTGCTTTTCGCTCATGCGGGTTACTCAGGCATCGAGCCGGGCGGCTCCTTGCCCGACAGGATCAGGTAGAAGCCCAACGCCACCAAGGCCATCCACAACACCACGGCGCCGATGCCGAAGCGCTCGGACAATGTGCCCATGTTGAACATCACCACCAGCGCCACCACCAGCACAGCGTTGCCCGCCCAGAAACGGGTTCTTTCCGGCGTCATGTCAGAACGGCATCTTCATGCCGGGGGGCAGCGGCATGCCCTGGGTCACCGCGCCCATTTTTTCCTGGGTGGTGGTTTCGGCCTTGCGCACGGCATCGTTC
>DAIMZB010000011.1:5406-9244 GCA_036734185.1 Thiobacillaceae bacterium
CGGCGACCAGGTCTTCGAGCATTTCCTTGTCATCCATGGCGGCAGGGTCGATCTGCACCCGGCGCACATCGTTGCGGCATGTCATGGTGACCTTGACCAGCCCTGCGCCGGACACGCCTTCCACTTCGATTTCGGCCAGCTGTTCCTGCGCTTTCTGCATGTTCTGCTGCATCAGCTGAACCTGCTTCATCATGTTGCCGATTCCGCCTTTCATCATTGCGATTCTCCTAAGGGTTGTATGCTCGCGGGGTCGATCCGGGCATCGAATTGTTCCACCAGATCCCGTACGAAAGGATCGGTCTCGATCGCCGCCACCGCCTCCGCCTGTTTCTCGGCCTTTGCACGGGCGCGCACTTCGACCGGGCTCTGGCCAGTGGAAGCGCCGACCTCGAAGCTCACCTTGAGTCCGGCCCCGAATTTGCCTTTCAGCGCGGTTTCCAGCTTTTCCTGATAAATCTTGTCGAGCAGGTGCTTGTGCGCCTCGGCAAGCCCAAGCTGCATCACGCTGCCGTCGAAGGACCTGAGTTCGCACTGGTCAGCCAGCATGCGCGCCATGCCGCCGAGCTTGAGGTCGGCGACAATGTCCGGCCAGTCCTGGCCGGGCTGGTTGGGAACATTTTGCGCGGAGGCTGTTTCCTCCGGATCTGCGCGAACAGGCTTCGCATCGGTCGGTTCGGCGACCCGCGCCGCCTGCGGTTTTTCGGCCACGGCCCGGGCAATTTGCGCCTTGGGCACGGCAAGCGCAGCGGGCCTGGAGACAGCCGGTTGCCTTCCGGCGTCCGCGGCAGGTGTGAAAGCCAGCATGCGCAGCAGCGTCATGCTGAAGCCGGAGAGTTCGTCAGGCGCAAACGGCAGGTCGCGCCGGCCGTTCAGGGCAATCTGGTAATAAAGCTGCACGGTTTCGGCGTCGAGCCGCCCGGCGAACTCCTGAACGCGCGCGGCATCCTGCTCCTCGCCAGGATTTGCGTCAGACGCGGCTTGGGCCAGGGCGATACGGGTGAGCAGGCTGCCCATATCCTGCAGGGCGGCACTCAGCGAGAGACCGCGTTCGGCCAGCTGGCGCGGCTGTGCTAGCAGAGCAACGGCGTCCTGGCGGGCCAGGGCGTCGAGAATCTCGAACAGGTATTCCTGCCCGACCGTGCCGAGCATGGCTTCGACCGCGGCCGAGTTGAGCGCGCCGCCGCCGTGCGCGATAGCCTGGTCGGTGAGCGAGAGCGCATCGCGCATGCTCCCGCTGGCGGCGCGCGAAAGCAGGTTGAGCGCGCCCGTTTCCGCGGTAATGCCCTCCTCGCCCAGCACGTGCGAAAGGCGCTGCACCACCTGTTGCGGCGTCATCGGCTTGAGGTTGAACTGCAGGCAGCGGCTCAAAACGGTGACCGGAATTTTCTGCGGGTCGGTGGTGGCGAGGATGAACTTCACATGCTCGGGCGGCTCTTCCAGCGTCTTCAGCATGGAATTGAAGGCCGGCTTCGACAGCATGTGCACTTCGTCGATGATGTAGACCTTGTAGCGGCCGACGGTGGGTGCGTACTGGGCGTTGTCGAGCACCTCGCGCATGTTGTCGACGCCGGTGTTGGATGCAGCATCCAGCTCCAGAAGATCGACGAAGCGGCCGGCGTCGATCTGTTTGCAGGCGCTGCATTCGCCGCAGGGCTCGGGAGTGACGCCGGTTTCACAGTTGAGACACTTGGCCAGGATACGCGCCAGGGTGGTCTTGCCCACGCCGCGCGTGCCGGTAAAGAGGTAGGCATGGTGCAGCCGACCCTGGGTCAGGGCGTTGGACAGCGCCTGCACCACATGTTCCTGGCCAGTGAGGTCGGCAAAGTGGCGAGGCCGCCATTTGCGGGCCAATGCCACCGAGGCTTGACTCTTGGCAGGTTGGGAGGATTCGCCGAACAGGTCGCTCATGGGGAGATGAGGCAGGAGGCGCCAGGGGATAGGCGAATTTTCGCAACGATCTTCACACCCGGCTCCTCACGCCTGACGAAATTCAAAGTGGCGAGCCTTGACCCCGGCACTGGTAACGATCCGCTGTGGCTGCTTCCTTCCGGACCTGACCAGGTTCACGGGGCTGCCATGCGGGGAGGCCCGCCACCGGCATTTTACCGCGTTATTGGTCGTCGAGCGGCTCTTTCATGCGACGGCTGCGCACCGCGCCGGCAAGTTCGCGCAGCAACGGCACGGTGTCGTCCCAGCCAATGCAGGCATCGGTGATGGACATGCCGTATTCGAGCGGCTTGCCCGGGCACTGGTCCTGGCGTCCAGCCTTGAGATGGGACTCGATCATGACACCCATGATGCGCGATTCGCCGCCGGCGATCTGGCCGGCGACGTTGCGCCCCACTTCGATCTGCCTGTCGAACTGCTTGCTGGAATTGGCATGCGAGAGGTCGATCATCACTTCCTGGCGCAGGCCGGCCGCAGCCAGATCCCTGCAGGCGGCATCGACACTGGCGGCATCGTAGTTGGGCTGTTTTCCGCCGCGCAGGATGACGTGGCAGTCCTCGTTGCCGGCGGTCTTGAAGACCGCGACGTGGCCGGACTTGGTGACAGAAATGAAATGATGGCGCGCCGCCGCCGCCTTGATCGCGTCCACCGCGATGCGGATGTTGCCGTCAGTGCCGTTCTTGAAGCCGATCGGGCAGGACGTGCCGGAAGCCAGCTGGCGGTGCGACTGCGACTCCGTGGTGCGCGCGCCAATGGCGCCCCAGGCCACGAGGTCGGCGATGTACTGGGGAGAAACGAGGTCGAGGAACTCGGTCGCGGCAGGCAGGCCCAGCTCGTTGATCTCGATCAGGATCTTGCGCGCGAGGCGCAGGCCTTCATTGATGTCAAAACTCTCGTTCAGGTGCGGGTCGTTGATCAGCCCCTTCCAGCCCACCGTGGTGCGCGGCTTCTCGAAATACACGCGCATGACGACGATGAGTTCGTGCTGGAACTCGTCCGCGATTTTCTTCAGGCCGGCCGCATATTCCATCGCCGCCCGGGGATCGTGGATGGAGCAGGGACCGACGATGACGACGAGGCGGTCGTCTGCACCGCGCAGCACGTCGTGTATCTGGTTGCGCGCACGGTAGACGGTTTCCGTGACCTTGTCGCTGGCGGGCAGGGTATCCATGAGCTGCGCCGGGGCAAGCAATTCGCCCACCTGCTCGATGCGGGTGTCGTCAGTTCTGTAATGCGTCATGTCGTTGTCCTTTTTCTCGCCCCACAACAAAAAACCGCCAGGGGCGCTGGCGGTCTTTCGGGGATGTTTGCGAGGCTTGCGTCATTCCCTCCCGGCCGCCGATGGCGTGGGATAAAAGAAATCAAAAAAGCTCGCAAACTGCCTGTTCATGCCCTGCATGCTATCAGACGCGTGCACGACAAACAACCTGTGGGGCTGACAGTCAAAGGCTTTCATGCGCGCCGTCGCAAAACGGCGGGTCCGCCGTCCACTTGCAGCCGCAGATGGACACGGTCTGCTTTTCGGTAATGGTGAATTCCTTGGGCTCGAAGCCGGTGCCCTCGTGCGAGCCGTCGCAAAACGGCTGGCTCTTGGAACGGCCGCAGGAACACCAGTAATAGGTGCCGGGCTCCAATTCCAGGTCGTAGGGTGCTTTTTGCGCGATGACGGGGTCTTCCACAGTGTCTCCTGTTTGTTATTAATGATCCGGATTGCGAACCTGGGGCTTGAGGAACGTGATCACGTTCGAGCCTGGTGCGTTCTTGGTCGAGCAGCTGCCCTCGCCCACGCCGGCTTCGCGCTCGGCTTCGTGCAGGATGTTGATGACCTCGACGTAGAACTTGTCCTTGACCATCATCAGCGCGGTCAGGTCGCCGTCGTTGCGCGCCAGCA
>DAIMZB010000011.1:9254-26938 GCA_036734185.1 Thiobacillaceae bacterium
GCACGTCGGCGCCGCCGGCAAGCAGGGCCTGGCAGACACCGGCCTCGCCATAGCCTGCGGCCAGCATCAGCGGGCGGATGCCGTAGGTGATTTTCACGTTGGGGTCGGCGCCCGCGGCAATCAGGCGGCTGACGATTTCGGGAAACCCGCGATTCAGGTCAGCGTTGAAGCAGGCCTTCATCAGCGCGGTCCAGCCCAGCTCGTCCTTGGCATCGACTTCGGCGCCGCCCGCCAGAAGCGCTTCCACCATTTCCAGGCTGCCGCCATGCGCGGCGTTCATCAGCGCGGTGGCGCCATAGGCATCGCGCGCGTTGACATTTGCGCCCCCCTCAATCAGGGACTTGGCGCGGGCCAGATCGCCCGCGCTGATTGCTTCCAACAATTGTTCAGACATGGGTTTGCTCCTGAAACATGAACCGGCAGTCCGGCAAAGAATACCCGACTATTATAGTCAACTAATTGGCGGGTTGACTAGCCCCCCCATGCGGGCGGGAACCAAGTACCCTGTCGCATCCTCAATCATGCCGAAAGGAACCCGGCACATGCTGAAGAACATTACCGACCCCCAGGAATTGCGGCGAATTCTGTTGTCGCTGCTATCGACCTGCGGAACGCTGGCCGGCATCAGCCTGGCGCTCGTCGGCATCGTCAACATCAAGATCAGCAACACCAAGGTCGAGAGCTTCGCGGACGACATGTTCCTGTTCTCGTCGTTCGGCTTCGTGCTTGCCTGCTATCTGATATTTTTTGCCTTGCGTCAGATCAACACCATGCAATTGCGGCTCTGGACCAACATCATCGATGTCGTGTTCCTTTTTTCTCTGACGCTTCTGGTGATCGCCGGCTTCATGGTCGTGTACACCTTCGTCTAGGCCTGCTGCCAGTTGCGCCGTAGCGCGGCCTTTCTGCCGCGCTGGGCATCGATGTCCATTAGCAGCACCAGCCCGACCAGGAAGTACACGCCGGTAAAGAGCATCGCCAGACGATGATTGCCGCCGCTGGCCCAGGCCGCGGCGCCATAGGTCATGGGCCCGAGGATTGAGGAAAGCTTCACCGCAAGCCCCCACAGGCCGAAAAATTCCGCTCGCCGACCCGCAGGACTGAGATAGCCGATGAAGGCGCGCCCCGCTGACTGCGAAGCCCCCAGACACAGCCCGGCGACATTGGCCGCAACCCAGAAACGCCCGGCATCGACCGCGCCGTAGGCCAAAGCCACCATTGCAAGCCAGCCCAGCAGAGTCGCCCCCACCGCGCGCTTGTGGCCGATGCGATCCTGCACGTAACCGAAACCGAATGCGCCGACAGCGGCGGTGACGTTGACCACCACGATCAGCTGGATGGTCTGGCGGGTATCAAAGCCCATGGCCTGCTGCGCGTAGATCGCCGCCAATGCGATCACCGCCTGGATGCCCGCCTGGTAGAACACGATGCAAACCAGGAAGCGGAACAGGTCGCGATGCTGGCGCGCATGGATCAGGCTGTCGAGGGTCCTGCGAAAAGCGTCGCGCGCCAAGCCCGAAACGGGCGGGCTCGGCCGGGCACGCTCCTTCAGGAACAGGAAAGTCGGCAGCGCGCTCAATGCGAACAGCGCAGCGGTGATGAACAGCACGCCGGGCACGAAGTCGACCGCGTCGCCGCCGCGCGACTGCACATGGTCGACGTACGCCAATGCGATGATGAGCACCAGCAGGCCACCAACATAGCCGAGGCCCCAGCCCCAGCCGGACACCTTGCCGAGCGTGCGGCCGCGCGCCAGCTCAGGCAGAAAGGCCGCGATCAGGTTTTCGCCGGTACCGAAAAAGAAATTCGACAGCGCAACCAGCGCCATCGCCAGGGCCACCTGGCCGGGCGAGGCCCAGGCCAGCAGCACGGTGCCGAGAATGCAGCCGAGCGTGGACAGCAGCAGGAGTTTTTTCTTGGCGCCGTGCTGGTCGGCATAGGCGCCAAGCAGCGGGCCGGTGAACATGATGGCGGCGTAGGAAACCGCCAGCGCCGCGCTCCAGGCAAAGCTCGCCCACGGGGCGTTGCCGGCGATCACCGCCACGAAGAAGGCATTGTAGACGGCCGTGATGACGACGGTGGTGTAGCCGGAGTTGGCAAAGTCGTACATTGCCCACGCCCATACCTCGCGTTTTTTCACGCCAGAATTGAGCGCGCCGGCTTTCTTTGCGGCCATGGAGCCTATTTCGAAACGGACGCTGTCAGCCGGCCGTGCCGCCCACGGTCAGGCCGTCGATGCGCAAGGTGGGCTGGCCGACCCCGACCGGCACGCTCTGACCTTCCTTGCCGCAGGTGCCGACGCCGGAGTCGAGCTGCATGTCGTTGCCGATCATCTCCACGCGGGTGAGCGCGTCTGGGCCGTTTCCGATCAGGGTGGCGCCCTTCACCGGGTAGGTGACCTTGCCATCCTCGATCATGTAGGCCTCGGCGGTGGAGAACACGAACTTGCCGCTGGTGATGTCGACCTGGCCGCCGCCGAAATTGACTGCGTAAAGTCCGTTTTTCACCGAACGGATGATTTCTTCCGGATCCTTGTCGCCGCCCAGCATCAGAGTATTGGTCATGCGCGGCATGGGCAGGTGCGCGAAGGATTCACGCCGTCCGTTGCCGGTGACCGGCACACCCATAAGACGGGCATTCAGGCTGTCCTGCATGTAGCCGGTCAGGATGCCGTCCTCGATCAGCACGGTGCGCTGGGTGGGATTGCCCTCGTCGTCGACATTGAGCGAGCCGCGCCGCAGCGGGATGGTGCCATCGTCGATCACGGTGACGCCAGGCGAGGCCACGCGCTCGCCGATGCGGCCAGAAAAAGCCGAACTGCCCTTGCGGTTGAAGTCGCCCTCGAGGCCATGGCCAACGGCCTCGTGCAGCAGAATGCCCGGCCAGCCGGGGCCCAGCACCACCGGCATCACGCCAGCGGGCGCAGGGCGCGCGGCGAGGTTGGTGGTCGCCTGGTGCACGGCCTGACGCGCGTACTCTTCCAGCTTCTCATCCGTGAAATAGTCGTAGCCGAAGCGGCCTCCGCCGCCGCCCGAGCCCTGCTCACGGCGGCCGTTTTCCTCGGCGATGGCCTGAATCGACAAGCGCACCAGCGGGCGCACGTCGGCGGCAATGTGGCCATCAGAACGCGCAACATAGACGACTTCATATTCCGAGGCCAGGCTGGCGATCACCTGGATCACGCGCGGGTCGAGCTTGCGCGCGATCGACTCGAGCCTTTCCAGCAGCAGGATCTTCTTCGCGTCTTCCAGGCTCGCGAGCGGGTCGATGGGCTGGTACAGCCCGCGGCCTTCACCTTTCTTCCTGAGCGCGTAAGCCTTGTCTCCGCCGCTGCGAGCGATGGCGCGCGTGGCATCGGCCGCCTGCGACAGCGCGTCGAGGCTGATCTCGTCGGAATAGGCGAAGGCGGTCTTCTCCCCGGACACGGCGCGCACGCCCACGCCCTGGTCGATGTTGAAGCTGCCGGACTTGACCTGGCCTTCTTCCAGCGTCCAGGCCTCGGAACGGCTGTACTGAAAATACAGGTCGGCGTAGTCAAGGTCGTGCGTCAGCAGCTTGCCGAACACGGGCGCCAGACGGCTGCCGTCGAGGTCGTTGGGCGCAAGCAGCGTGTCCTGCGCGACGCGGAAGAGCTGCTCGCTGGTTTCTATGCGGGAGGCGGCGTCGGTCGGTTTCATCATTTCTTCTTGGAGGCAGCGCGTCCGGCCGGCTCCACGCGCAAATTGTCGCAGCCGATCATGCGGTGCTTGAGCGCGGGCAGGCTTTTCCTGAGGCCGGCCTGGTAGGCGGGGTTGATGTTGGCAACGACCACGCCGGAACCTCGCGGCAGGCGATCCAGCACCACGCCCCAGGGATCGACGATCATGGTGTCGCCGTGGGTCTCGCGGCCCGAGAGGTGGTAACCGCCCTGCGCCGGCGCGATGACATAGGCCAGGTTCTCGATGGCGCGCGCGCGCACCAGGGTTTCGAAATGCGCCTTGCCGGTCGTGGCGGTGAACGCGGAGGGCACCATGATCATGTCGACGTCCTTCATCGCGCGGTAAAGCTCGGGGAACCGCAGGTCGTAGCAGATGGAGAGCCCGATGCGGCCGAAGGGCGTTTCCAGCACCACGATCTCGCCGCCCGGCTCGATGGTCTTTTCCTCGCGATAATTCTCGTTGCCAAGGGCCAGGCCGAACAGGTGGATCTTGTCGTAACGGGCGACCTGCTTGCCCTTGTCGTCGTAAACCAGACAGCTGTTGCGCACCTTGTCCGGAGTCGAAGCCGCGAGCGGCACCGAGCCGCCCACCAGCCAGATGCCATGGCGCTTTGCCATGCGCGACAGGAAACTCTGGATCGGCCCCTTGCCCTCGACCTCGCGCACGCCGACCTTGTCGGTGTCCTTCATGCCCATGATGGCAAAGTACTCGGGCAAGGCCACCAGCTTGGCGCCGGCGTCCACGGCCTGCTCGATCAGGCGCTCCGCTTCAGACAGGTTGGCGGCCACATTCGGACCGGAGGCCATCTGAATGGCCGCCACACGCACGGTGCCCGGCTGGGCGGCGGTTTTTTTCGCGATGGCCGTCTTGGTGCGAGAGCCCTTGGTGCTCGCGACTGGAGGGGTTTTCCTGACTGTCATGGTTGTGGTTCTTTTTCCTGTGCGGGTTTGGATCTTGTCAATTTGGTAACGGTCGGGTTGTCCCAGGGGCCGTCGACCAGATATTCGTAGGATATGACTTCTTCTAAAGGATCTTTCAAGACCTTCTGCACCACCAGCGCGCCCACACCCGCAATCGGGCCGCCAAGCAGCGCGCCCGCAACTGCCACCCCCTCGGATATTTTCGGATAGACCTTCACCCGCAGCTTGACCGACTCGTCCCGGAGCTTTGCCTCGCCTGACATTTTCACACTGGCTGCCGGGCCCTTCATCATGAAATCGTTGGTATAAACCGTGCCATCCGCCACTTGCATGGTAGAGGAAATCTCATCGAATGCGAACCCTTCGGAAAAGACATCGCGGAAGTCGAGCGTGATGCGGCGCGGCAGCGACTGCAGGCTGGCAATACCAAGCAGCTTGCCGGCACCCGGTTCAACCCGGAGGAACTGCCCGCCCTTCGCCTTGAGCCTCAAGACCCCATTTAGGTTCGCAAACGTGAAATCAGCCGGCGAGCGCGGCCAGGTGACTTCGCCCTCGACCGTGGCCGATCCCCGTTTCATCGCATTGGCATAGCCAAAACGGCTCAGCAGCTGGCCAGCGTCCTTAACCTCCGCGTCGACCTTCATGCGGGTTTCGCCCCTGCCGCTGTCCTTCCAAGTGCCGCTCATGCGGATCACGCTGTCGGCGTGCGCCAGATTGAGCTGCTCGATCGCCATGCCGGCGGGCACGCCATGCGCAATCAGCTCCAGCCGGCCCATGGGCCGGCCGCCGAACTTGAGGTCCTCCACGACGACATCGAGGGACGGAAAACTCGCCGCCTGCAGCCGCATGCCGGCGCCCGAACTCTGGTCACGCGGCAGCGGGTCCGGCAGCGTGAACTGCCTGAACTGTGCGGAAATGCGCGCCTGCCCATCGCCCTCCGCGCGGCGATAGGTAATGCTGCCCGCCATCTCCCGCCCCGTCACCGATGTTCTCAACAAGTTGCCCCGCAGTCCGCCGACGAGACTGACATCGTTGAACTGGCGGCCCATGAACTCAAGACTGCCCAGGTTGAGATTGATGGCCGAGACCCCTGCGCTCTTGCTGCCGCTGCGCCGATCCGGGAGGAGATCGGCCCAGCCGCCAAGATCGATATTTTTGACGCTGCCTGAAATCCGGATACCCGGATCAGGCGGCAGCTGCGCCTTGCCGCCAAAATTGATCTCGCCGCGCTCCAGCCTGCGGCCCGCTGCCGCCGAAGCCGACAGCCATGCGGCTGTAACGTTGTTCCCGTACTGCAATTCGGATTTCCTGCTGCCGTCTTCCAGCATTTGCTGATCGAAAATGAGCTTCACGGGGGTTTCGGCCCGCTTGTCCAGTGGTGCCGGCAAACGCGCGTCCAGCCCGACCAGGCTGGATTCCACATGGAGGCGCGGCTGGCCGCGCTTGAGAATGAGCTCGCCTTTCCATTCTGGCTGACCCGAGAGCCGGCTGGCCATCTCCTTGCCGAACCAGGGGTCCAGCGCAGCCGCCTTGAAACTGCCCTGGGCGCGCACGCGCACCTGCTCGCTTTCGGTCGCCACCGTCAGCGTTGCCGGCCCGCCCAGCAGTTGCGAGGTGATTTTTCGGGCCGTCACAGACTGGTCGGTGAAATCGAGCACGCCGGCCACCTGTTCCATGCCTGGCAAATCCGGCGCCGGGGACAGGGTGTTGCGATCGAACAGCAGGCGCCCGGCCAGCGTGCTGTCGCCACTGCGGCGCAACGGCACCTTGATGTTGAGGCTCAGGTGGAGATTGCCGCTGCCGGTCATTTCACTCGTCACGCCGTCGATCTTCGCGGAAACCGGGCTGGCGTTCGCAAATCGGATGAATTCCTGCGCCGGCCCGCTTGCCTCGCCCCCAACTTCAAGCAGCTCATCCACGGTTTCCAGGTCTGGAATCACGGCTTTTACCTTGCGCAGTTGTGCACCGTAGATGCGCGCGCTGTCGGAATGGATTTCCATGCGCACGCCATCGAACAGCATGTCGCCCTCGATATTCTCGATTTGCGGGTAACTGGGCGCGAAGCGCAACTGGCCGCCGTGAATCCTGCCCGCCACCCTGAAGACACCCTCGTCGGGCGTGCGGAAAGGAAACTTCGCCAGGTCGCCCTGCACCTTGAAAGTGCCCTGCTGCGCCTCGCCGCGCAGGACGCTCTCCCTGAGCCATTCGCGGGTGGGCTCGCCGATGACCAGGGGCAGGTATTTGTACACACTCGGGCCCTGGGCGCGCTCGACGCGGCCAGCCAGATCGATCGTGCCGGGCCCCTTGCCGTCAAACCGGTAGCGCCCATATGCCGTCGCCGCGAAATCGGCATTCGACAGCGCCGCCTCGGCTATGTCCAGGTCGTAGCGCCCGCGTCCTTGCTGTTTCCATCCCCCGCGCACATTCAGCACATCGAAACGCAGCTGCGGTTCGGCAAAAACGCCAGGCAGTTCCAGGGCGCTTCGCCTGCCCTCCAGGGAATAGGTGCCTTTCTTCTCATTTCCGGACAGGCTGCCGGCAAGGTTGGCTCCCCCCGGCCGGCCGCTGGCCGCAGCCCAGCCCAGGCCTGAGAAACGGGCATCCACACTGAATTTCTCGGGTGCCTGCACGTTGCCGCGCCAGGTCAGGTCGAGATTGTCGAAATAGCCCTGCGGTGCCCATTCGCCGATCTGTTTCCTGAGGGGCTCTTCCAGCGGCAGCGTGGATGAAAGGGCCACAAGCTGGGTGAGCGAGGCATGCGCGGCAGTGATCCGCTGTTCGCCATCGCCCCAGCGGTAGGCGAGGTCGAACGGCGCCACCGTGATGCCGGTTCTGCTGACAAGCGCAAGGCCGCGCGCATAAACCGTCTGCACGGCGCCGGCCTTCGTCTCCTTTTCGCGCGCCCAGCCCAGCCCGCCGGTAAGCCTGTCGAGGTTCACCGGTGACGCCAGGTACTGTGACTTCACCTGCAGATTCGCCAGGTTCACCTTGAGGTCGCTTGACGACAGGCGTCCTTTGACAATGCCCAGATCGGCCTTGACGCTGCCATGACCGCTCATCTCCGCATACTCTGCCGGCAGCCACGGGCGCCACGATGCGAGCTCCAGCGCGGGGATATCGAGCGTCATCCTGCCGCGCCATTCGTCGCGCCTCGACAGGCTGCTGCCGTACAGGACCCCATTCAGCGTCAGCGGCCTGGAAAGATGGGCCGGCGGCGTCATCGCGACCTGAAAAGCGTGGCGCGTGAACAGGCTTTGCATCTGCATGGAAACATTGCGCAAAACCAGCGGCTGGCTGTCGCGCGTGTCATCCACCCAGGCGACAGTCACGCCCTGCATGCGCACCTTGCCCTGCTTCAGCAGCCAGTCGCTGAACGAGGTATCCGGGCTATTCGGGTCAACCGCAATGCCGCCGACATGGATCAGACCGTCGCGCGCCCGGCGCACGGTCAGGCCGGGGGCATCGACATACAGTTCGTGAAACCTCGGCTCGAAGGCAAACAGGGTCCGCCAGCCGAAACTGCCTTCCATTTTCGAGAAAAAAAGCACCGGGCGAGCGCTTTTCGAGATGCGCACGCCTTCGAGCGAGAAGCGGGGGCGCGCGCCCCCCCACTCGCCATTCAAGGTGTCGAAGCTGATTGAGTAGCCGGTGGCGGACGACAGCAGGCCGGCGATGTCATCCTTGTACTGCGGCAGGTTCGGAAACATCCACCAGTACAGCCAGGCCAGCACCAGCAAGGGAATCGCGACAAGCGTCCCCGCCATCGCCCATAACCAGCGGTTGCGCAACAGGGAGGGAATTTTGAAGCCAGCCATTTAGATATTGTATTGCCTGATTCCATGCGGCAAGCGCCAGTTGCCGGGCAGATCGGAAATTATTCGCCGGCCCCCCAGCTGACCAGCTGCCGGCGGTCGCGCTTGGTCGGTCGGCCCTTGATCGCTTGGGCGGGTTCCTTCGACAGCCTTCGCACCGCCAGCTGCTCTTCTCGCCGCAGGCGGCTCTCGGCAGTTTCCTCGTACAGCGTTTGCGCCACACTGGCCGGGCCGCGCCTGTCGGAGAGCCCGCGCACTTCGAGCGTCCATTCAAGTTCCCCGGCGCGCACACGCAGCACGTCGCCCAGGCGGACTTCCCGCGCAGGCTTGCACCGGTCACCGTTCAATTGCACCTTGCCGCTGTCCACGGCCTGGGCCGCGAGCGACCGGGTCTTGAAAAACCTTGCGGCCCAAAGCCATTTGTCAATTCGCATGTTGAGTGTTCTTCACGCCTTGGCGCATCTTCCGTTGCGCATGAAAAAATCCGGTTGTATCAGGCGCCTGTTGCAAAACAATACTTGATGTTTGTTGTGACAACCCCAAGCTTGCAAGTTCATTCCACCATCCAGTATCTCGTGCGGGCCACTATAGGAGCAGCCATGACCCCGAAAATTCTCGCCTTCGCCGGCAGCACCCGCAACGGTTCCCTGAACCGCCAGGCGCTGGACCGCGCCGTGCAGGGCGCGCGCGATGCCGGAGCGGAGGTCACGCTGATCGATCTCCGGGACTACAGCCTGCCGCTTTACAACGGCGATCTCGAAGCCAGCCACGGCGTGCCCGAGGCGGCGGTGCGCCTGAAGCAATTGTTCAAATCCCACCATGGCCTGCTGCTGGCCTGCCCCGAGTACAACAGCTCGATCACGCCCTTGCTGAAAAACACGCTGGACTGGGTCTCGCGCGAACATGCCGGCGAATCGGGACTGGCCCCCTACCAGGGCAAGCTGGCGGCGCTGGTGGCGGCTTCGGCCGGCAGCCTCGGCGGCCTGCGCGGACTGCGGCACGTGCGCGAGATCCTGACCACCTTGCAGGTGCTGGTGATTCCGAAGCAGATGGGACTGGCCAGGGCCGACAGGGAACTCGCCGACCCGGCCTCACCCGCCCTGAAAGGCCTCGCCGAAACCGGCAAGGCCCTGGCCGAAGCCATCCGGCGCTGGGGCTAGCCGAAGCGCTTATACGGCCTGCTTGAGCTGTTCGAGGATCGCCGGGTTTTCCAGCGTCGACACGTCCTGGGTGATTTCCTCGCCCTTGGCGATGGCGCGCAGCAGGCGGCGCATGATCTTGCCGGAACGGGTCTTGGGCAGGTTGTCGCCGAAACGGATGTCGTCGGGCTTGGCAATCGGTCCGATTTCCTTGCCGACCCACTCGCGCAGCTCGGCCACCAGTTTCTTCGCTTCATCGCCCTCGGGGCGCGCGCCCTTGCACACCACGAAGGCCACCACGGCCTCGCCCTTGACCTCGTGCGGCTTGCCGACCACGGCGGCTTCCGCCACGCGCGGGTTGGCCACCAGGGCAGATTCGATTTCCATGGTGCCGAGGCGGTGGCCGGACACGTTCAGCACGTCGTCGATGCGGCCCATGATCCAGTAATAGCCGTCGGCGTCCTGGTGGGTGGAATCGCCGGCAAGATACATCTTGCCGCCGAGTTCCTCGGGGAAGTAAGTCTTCTTGAAGCGCTCCGGATCGCCCCACAAGGTGCGCAGCTGCGACGGGAAGGGCCGCTTGATGACAAGGAAGCCGCCCTTGCCCTTTTCCACGTCATGGCCGGCTTCGTCCACAACGCCCGCCATGATGCCGGGCAGCGGCAGGGTGCAGGAACCGGGCTTGGTCGGCACCGCGCCGGGCAGCGGCGAAATCATGTTGGAGCCGGTCTCGGTCTGCCACCAGGTATCGACGATGGGGCAGCGGCCCTTGCCGATGACCTCGTGGTACCACATCCAGGCCTCGGGGTTGATGGGCTCGCCCACCGTGCCCAGCAGGCGCAGCGAGGACATGTCGAACTTGGCCGGCAGATCGGAACCGAGCTTGATCAGGGAACGGATCGCGGTGGGTGCGGTATAGAAGGTGGTGACCTTGTGCTTTTGCACCATCTCCCAGAAGCGGCCGGCATGCGGATAGGTGGGAATGCCTTCGAAAATGATTTGGGTCATGCCCAGCGACAGCGGGCCGTAGGCAACATAGGTATGGCCGGTGATCCAGCCGACGTCGGCCGTGCACCAATACACGTCGGTGTCGGGTTTGGCGTCGAACACCCACTTCATCGACAGGATCGCACCCAGCAGGTAACCGCCAGTGGAATGCTGCACGCCCTTGGGTTTGCCGGTGGAGCCGGAGGTGTACAGGATGAACAGCGGATGCTCGGCATTGACCCAGGTTGGCTCGCACACATCGGACTGCTTGTTGGCAAGGTCGTGCCACCACACATCGCGGCCCGCAGCCATGTTGACCGCGCCGCCGGAGCGCTTGTAGACCACGACTTTTTCCAGGCTGTCGCAGCCGCCTAGTGAAATGGCCTCGTCCACCGCCGCCTTCAGCGGCACGCCCTTGCCGCCGCGCATGGATTCATCGGCGGTGACCACGACCTTGGCCCTGGCATCGACAATGCGCTCATGCAGCGACTTGGCTGAGAAGCCGCCGAACACCACTGAATGAATGGCACCGATGCGCGCGCAGGCCTGCATCGCCACCACCGCCTCGATGCTCATTGGCATGTAGATGATGACGCGGTCGCCCATGACCACGCCGAGTGACTTCAGCGCGTTGGCGAATTTTGAAACGCGCTTGAGCAGATCGTTGTAGGTCGAGGTCGTCACCTTGCCGTCGTCGGCCTCGAAAACCAGCGCGGTCTTGTCGCCCTTGCCGGCCTGGATGTGGCGCTCCAGGCAGTTGTAGGACACGTTCAGCTCGCCGTCGTGGAACCACTTGTAGAACGGCGCCTTGGATTCGTCGAGCACATGGCTGAACGGTTTGTGCCACGAGATGTTTTCCTTCGCGAGTCGGCCCCAGAAGCCAGCGTAATCCGACTTGGCCTCATTCATCAGCGCCTCGTATCCGGCCATGCCCGACACATTCGCCCGCGCAACGAAATCTGAAGGCGGCGGAAAAACGCGGGTTTCGTTCAGCACGGAGGTAATGTCGGTCATTGGAAATCTCCTAGATAAGCCTGGGCAGGATTGAGGGTAATATTGATAAGGAACAAGCATACCAAACCCATCCGATTCATGTCTGCCCCTTCTCTCTCCCCGCTGCGCGCGGCATCGCGCTACGCCTGCAGACTGCTGGACAGCCAGCCGGACCTGGAAACGGAAACCCTCGCCGCGATCGAGCGGCCCTTCAGCCGCGCCGAGATGGAAACGTTTCTCGACCGGCTGGCGCCGGACATCAATGGCGAGGACGACACCCCCCTCAAGCGCGCGCTGCGTCAGCTGAAAAACCGCGTGTGGCTGCGCACTGCGGCACGCGACATACTCGGGCTGGCACCGCTCGAGGAGGTCACCGGCGCATTCTCCGACCTGGCCGAACTTTGCATCCAGACCGCCCAGGATTACTACACCCGCGAGCTGGCCGCACGGCACGGCCAGCCGGCCAACCCGGACGGCAGCCCGATGCAGATGGTGGTCGTCGGCATGGGCAAGCTGGGTGGACGCGAACTCAATGTCTCCTCCGACATCGATCTCATTTATCTCTACCCGGAAGAAGGCGAGACGACCGGAAGCTCACAAATTTCACATCATGAATTTTTCGTGCGCCTGGGCCGAAAACTCAGCGGCGCGATTTCCGAGAACACCGCCGACGGCTACGTGTTTCGCGTCGACCTGCGCCTGCGCCCATGGGGCGACTCGGGGCCGCTTGCCATGAGCTACGCTATGCTGGAGGACTACCTCAGCCTGCACGGGCGGCCGTGGGAGCGCTATGCCTGGATCAAGGGGCGTGCGCTGACCGGCACCCGCAACGGTGAGCTGGATTCGATTGTCCGTCCCTTCGTGTTCAGGAAATACCTCGACTTCGGCGCTTATCAGTCCATCAGGGAACTGCACGCGCAGATACGTGCCGAGGTCGCGCGCAAGGACCGCCAGCACAACATCAAGTTGGGGCCCGGCGGCATCCGCGAAATCGAGTTCACCGCCCAGGTATTCCAGCTGATCCGCGGCGGCCACGTCAACGCCCTGCGCATGCGCCCCACCCAGGAAGTGCTGAAGACGCTCGCGGCAGAACGGCTGCTGCCCGAAGACACGGTGGGCTTCCTGCTTGCCGCCTATCGCTTCCTGCGCAAACTCGAACATCGCCTGCAATATCTGGACGACGCACAGACCCAGACGCTGCCGGACGATGTGCAGAGCCAGGCGCTGATCGCGCAGTCGATGAACTTCGCCGACTGGAACGCCCTGCTTACGGAACTGGATCGTCACCGCAGCAAGGTCGAGCAGCATTTCGATCAGGTGTTCGCCGCCCCGCAGACCGACCAATCCGCACATCCCCTGCATGCGCTCTGGCTCAACCCCGCCGAGCAGGAAGACCGGCTGGCGGAGCTGGGCTATCGACGCCCCGCAGACACCGCACGGCGCATCGCGCATCTGCAGGAACTGTCGCGACTGAAATTCACCGAGTCCGCCCGCATCCGCGTGGACAGCCTGATGCCGCCCATCATCGAACTGTCCGGGCAGCAGGCGCATCCTGACGACACGCTGGCACGGCTCACCGACCTCATCGAGGCCGTGGCGCGGCGCCAGACCTATCTCGCCCTGCTGGCCGAATATCCCGCCGCGCTCAACCAGCTGGCGCGGCTGTTTTCCGCCAGCCCTTGGGCCGCGCAACTGGTGACGCGGCAGCCGCAACTGCTCGACGAACTGATCGATCCGCGCCAGCTCTTTGCCGCGCCCGACTGGGGCGTGCTGGCGCACAGGCTGTCGCAGGCCATGGACGAAGAAGCCGGCGACATGGAGGCGCAGATGGATCGCCTGCGCCGTTTCAAGCAGGTGCAGACCCTGCGCCTGCTGGCACAGGACGTGGCCGGCAAGCTGCAGCTGGAAACCCTGTCCGACCACCTCGCCGCATTGGCCGACCTGCTGCTCGCCGAGACCTTGAGGCGCGCCTGGGGTACGCTGCCGAAACGGCATCTCGAAACGCCGCGCTTTGCCATCGTTGGCTACGGCAAGCTGGGCGGCAAGGAACTGGGCTATGCCTCCGACCTCGACCTCGTGTTCCTGTACGACGACGACACGCCGGACGCCAGCATTCTTTATGCGCGGCTGGCGCAGAAACTCAGCACCTGGCTCACTACCGTCACCGGCGCCGGCGTGCTCTACGACACCGACTTGCGCCTGCGGCCGGATGGCGCTTCCGGGCTGCTGGTGAGCGCCATCCAAGCCTTCGAGGATTATCAGCGCAACCAGGCCTGGACCTGGGAGCACCAGGCACTCACCCGCGCCCGCTTCGTTTGCGGCGACGCCGCGGTGGGCGAGAAGTTCGAGTCCATTCGCCGCTTGATCCTCACCCAGCCGCGCGATCCCGGCAAGCTGAAGGAAGAAGTCCTGGCCATGCGCCAGAAAATGCGCGAGGGCCATCCCAATCCCACGGAACTGTTCGACATCAAGCACGACGCCGGCGGCATCGTCGACGTCGAGTTCGCCGTGCAATACCTGGTCCTGCTCAACGCGAAGGATCATTCCGCACTGCTCGACAATGTCGGCAACATCGCCCTGCTCAAGCGCTGCGGCGAGCTGGGCCTATTGCCCGCGGAGACCGCCTTGAGCGCCGCGAACGCCTATCGCGAACTCCGCCGCAGCCAGCATGCCGTCAAGCTGGCTGGTGCGGAACACGCGCGCATTGAAAACGCTGGGCTCTCGACCGAGCGCGCCGCCGTCAGCCGCCTTTGGCAGTCAGTATTCGGCTAGGCCCGACGACCGTGCCCGAATCGAGGCGCGGACGTCCCTGAAACGGGCCATCGGGCCAGGCCTTTGATACAATTTGCTTCTTTCCCAACCGATTTGAAGTTCTGGAGTTTTCTATGTCGATGGCCGACCGCGACGGCGTTATCTGGTATGACGGCAAGCTGGTGAACTGGCGTGATGCCACCACCCATGTGCTGACCCACACCCTGCACTACAGCATGGGCGTGTTCGAAGGCGTGCGCGCCTACGAAACCCCCAAGGGCACGGCCATTTTCCGGCTCGAGGACCACACCACCCGCCTGTTCAACTCGGCCCACATCCTCGGCATGAAAATGCCGTTCGACAAGCAGACCATGATCGAGGCGCAGAAGACCGCAGTGCGCGAAAACAACCTGAAGTCCGGCTACATTCGCCCGATGGCCTTCTACGGCGCCGAGGCCATGGGCATCTCCGCGCACAACCTGTCGGTGCACGTCATCGTTGCGGCCTGGCCGTGGGGCGCCTACCTCGGCAAGGAAGCCCTGGAAAAAGGCATCCGCGTGAAGACCTCATCGTTCTCGCGCCACCACTCCAACGTCACCATGTGCCGCGCCAAGGCCAACGGCAACTACATGAACTCCATCCTTGCCCACCGCGAGGCCGAACAGGGCGGCTATGACGAAGCCCTGCTGCTGGACGTGGACGGCTTCGTGGCGGAAGGCTCGGGCGAGAACGTGTTCATCGTGCGCGATGGCAAGCTCTACACGCCGGACCCGAGTTCTGCCCTGATCGGCCTCACCCGCGACACCATCATCCAGCTGGCCGGCGAAATCGGCATTCAGGTCATTGAGAAGCGCATCACCCGGGACGAGGTGTACATCGCCGACGAAGCCTTCTTCACCGGCACCGCCGCCGAAATCACGCCCATCCGCGAACTCGACAACCGCACCATCGGCAACGGCGCGCGCGGCCCGATCACACAAAAGCTGCAGCAGATGTACTTCGACTGCGTGCAGGGCCGCTCGCCCAAGCACGAAGGCTGGCTCACTTACGTTTGAGGAAATCCCAATGCCCGGCACCGACAACACCCAGCGCATCATCGAAGTGTCACAGTCGCAGCTGCCGCTGCATTGCCCGCTACCGGAACATACGGCCTGGAACGCCCACCCGCGGGTGTTCCTGCCCATCGAAAAAACCGGCGATGCGGTGTGCCCCTACTGCGGCACGCACTACAAGCTGCAAGGCGGGGCCTGCGCAAGCCACTGACATCGCGCGCCATGAAGAAATTCAACTCAGCCGACGAAGCCGAAGCCGCGTTTTACGCGGCTTTTTCATCCGCCGACCTGGAGACCATGTCCGCGGTGTGGGCGGATTCGGCGCAGGCTGTTTGCATCCACCCCATGTCGGCGCCGCTCTATGGCCATGCCGCAATCATCGAGAGCTGGTCCGGCATCCTGAACAAGGGCGGCGGCAGGATCACGCATCAAACGCTGTATCGGCGCAGCGAAGGCGGCCTGGCAATCCACGGCATCGAGGAGCGGCTCATGCTGCCGCAGGGCATGGAGGCGCGCATGCACGCCACGCACGTGTATGCGCGCGATCCCGAACAGGGTTGGAAGCTGCTTGTTCACCATGCCAGCCCGCTGCAAACTGCGCCGAAAAAGGCCCCCGGTCTCGGGCTGCACTGACGGAAAAAAGGCCGCGGATGCGGCCTGATTTCACAGAAAACTGCGGACAGTTGGGCTAGTTGGCCCGATTGACGATCTCGACCGCTGCCGTGAAGGAAATCCCTTTTCCGAAAATCGAGCGCAGCGGGAAAACGATTTCGTGCTGCCTGATTTTCTTGCGCAGGCGGCTGACCAGGACTTCAACGCGGTGATAGGAAATATCGGCATCCCCGGAAAACAGCTTGGTGCAAAGCTGGCCCTTGCCGACTACTTCGCCTGCGTGCTCGGCAAGGAAGTCCAGCAGCAGGGCCTCGCTGGCGGTAAGTTTTACGACGTTCCCGTTGGGGGTAATGAGCTCGGACTGGACAAGGTCGAGCCGCCAGGTTTCATTGTCGCGTCCGCCCATGCCGGCGCGGCGGGACTGCCAGATTTCATTGACCGCTTCAACCAGTTCAACGCGCTCGACCGGCTTCACAAAATAGTAGTCGGCACCGGCCATCATCCCTGCAGCGCGGTCGTCGGGCGTGCCACGTCCGGTGATCACGATAATGCCCAGCGACTTGATCTGGCGCAGATGGCGTATGGCCGACAGGCCGTCTTCGCCCGGCAGCCCGAGGTCGATCAGCACGATGTCGGCGGGATGTGCCACCGCATCACGATAATAGGCTTCCGCGCTGGCATAGCCGTTTGACTCAAAACCGGAAACCTTCATGGCAAGAGTCAGGAACTCGCGAGCTGCGTCGGCGTCTTCTATCACGGCGATCACAGGGCCCGCATTGTTTTGAGCCTTCGGTTTCATGTAGTTAGTGTTGTGGGTTGCCAATTGCGACATAGACATAAAGGGCCTGTCGTCCTGATGCGAATATTATCAAGGTATTGGAATTGTATGCGAAATACGCCGCCAGGGAAGAGCCTGGGGGCCTGACCCCCCTCCCGGCCGGGGTCAGGCCGTCATGGAATAGCGCGGCGCCTCACTTTTCGGCGCATGGAGGTAGGCGTCGAAGCACATCGCGATATTGCGCAAAAACAGGCGGCCGAGGGGGGTGACGCGGATTTCCCCGCCGTCGGCCTCGACCAGGCCATCGGCCTGGAGCGGCCCGAGCAGGTCCAGGCTTTGGGCGAAGTAGTCGTCAAATTGAACATTCCAGCGCGACTCGATGGCCCGCTTGGACAGGGACAGGTCGCACATCAGTTCGGTGATGACGTCGCGGCGGATCTTGTCGTCGGCCGTCATGCGGTAGCCCTTGACCGTGGCGAGCCCATGCTCGCCGATCAGCTGCTGGTAGCCATCCGGCCGCTTTTCGTTCTGCGCATAGATGCCTTCAGTCTGGCTGATGGACGAGGCGCCAAAGGCGTAGATGTCGGCATGGCGGTGCGTGGTGTAGC
Organism: Thiobacillaceae bacterium; assembly: GCA_036734185.1. Classification (GTDB taxonomy): domain Bacteria; phylum Pseudomonadota; class Gammaproteobacteria; order Burkholderiales; family Thiobacillaceae; genus UBA6918. The sequence continues at coordinate 26,605 of DAIMZB010000011.1, forward strand.
CCTGGAAGTTGCGCCACAGGGTTTTGTTGCGCTGCGCCTTGACCAGCTCGTCAGCCGGGCGGGCGAAATGGTCCATGCCGATGTGCACATAGCCCGTGCCTTCCAGGGCATCAAGAATCAGCTCCTGCATGGCCATGCGGGTGGCAAAATCCGGCAGATCGGACTGAATGATGAGCTTCTGGTGCTTTTTCAGCCAGGGCACGTGGGCATAGCCAAATACCGCCAGGCGGTCCGGGCCAAGGCGCACGATTTCAGCCAGGGTCTTGCGGTAGCTTTCCAGGGTCTGGTGCGGCAGGCCGGTCATGAGGTCGAGGTTGATGCTGGACAAGCCTTC
>DAIMZB010000012.1:0-26230 GCA_036734185.1 Thiobacillaceae bacterium
CGGCGACATGGCGCGCATGGGCGGCATCATGCGGCGTCTGGTTGACGGCGAGCGCGACCTCAACAAACTGGCCAGAGGCATGGGGCCCCTGGGCAGAGAACTGGTGACCAACCTTCTGGAAGAGCTGGCCAGGCTCCGGCCGCACTGACCGGCGGAGCCTGGCCCGGTGTCAGGCAGATTCCCTGGCGGCGAGGCCTTTCTGGAAAGTGGTGTAGACGTAAACCGGAATGGGCAGGTCGCCCAGATGTTTTTCAATCAGCGGGCTGACGGCGTCCCAGGAGAGGCCGCCCACGCCGGTCGCGAGGCGCGGCAGGGCCAGGCTGGCAAATTTTTCCGATTCCACCAGTTGGCGCAATTCACGCAGGGCGTGGTTCACGTTTTCCGCGCTGGCCTTGCCAGGCTTTGCGCCGTGGTCGAAGGCCGGCTCCTGGGTAAACAGGTTGATGATGCGGGCGCCTTCGGCGCCGCCCCAGGTCCACGCCTCACCCGGCTTCGGGTGCTGGGTCTGGCAATAGTGCCGGAAGTCCTTGTACATGGCCGGCCACTGCTCGCGCAGGCTGAGCGCAAGCCCGCTCGAGAACGAGTCGTTGGGCGCAACGCCGTGGGCGATCGCGTTGGCTTTGGAGAGCAGAATGTCACCGGTGACGTGATGGATCATGTCGGGCCTTTCCTTTTTGTTGTGTAAAACTCGATTATAGATAAATAAGACAAAAATATCTTTTGTTTGTCGGGGTCGCCACGATGTTTGTCCGCGTGAAGTCTTTTGACAGAACCGCTTGAAAAAACTAGAATTTCGCCCTTTCGTGTGGTGATGTAGCTCAGTTGGTTAGAGCGGCGGATTCATAACCCGCAGGTCGGCAGTTCAATTCTGCCCATCACCACCATTTTTCCCCTGCCCTCAGTCTTATAACTGCCCGGCGACCCATGACCGCTCCCAAAAAAGTCTTCATCAAGACCTTCGGCTGCCAGATGAACGAGTATGACTCGGACAAGATGGCGGATGTGCTGTACGCTGCGGAACGCTTCGAGAAAACCGACAATCCCGAAGAAGCCGACGTGATCCTGTTCAACACCTGTTCGGTGCGAGAAAAGGCGCAGGAAAAGGTGTTTTCCGACCTCGGTCGCGTGCGCGGGCTGAAAGCGAAAAATCCCAATCTCATCATCGGCGTGGGTGGCTGTGTCGCGAGCCAGGAGGGGGCGGCCATCGTTTCGCGAGCCAGTTATGTCGATGTGGTGTTTGGCCCGCAGACCCTGCACCGGCTGCCAGAACTGATCGCGAGGCGGCGCCAGACCGGGCGCGCCCAGGTCGACATCAGTTTTCCCGAGATCGAGAAATTCGACCACCTGCCGGCAGCGAAAGTGGAGGGGGCGACTGCTTTCGTGTCCATCATGGAAGGCTGCTCCAAGTACTGCACCTTCTGCGTGGTGCCCTACACCCGAGGCGAAGAGGTGTCGCGACCATTCGATGACGTGATCGCCGAGGTGGCCCAGCTCGCCGAGCAGGGCGTGAAGGAGATCACCCTGCTGGGCCAGAACGTCAATGCCTATCGCGGCGCCATGCACGACAGCACCGTCGCCGATTTTGCCTTCCTGCTGGAATGCGTGCACGAGGTTCCCGGCATTGAGCGAATCAGGTATACCACGAGCCACCCGCGCGAAATGACCGAGCGGCTGATCGCCTGCTACGAAAAATTGCCCAAGCTGGTGTCACACCTGCACCTGCCGGTACAGGCAGGCTCCGACCGCATCCTTGCGGCCATGAAACGCGGCTACACGGCGCTCGAATACAAGAGCCTGGCCAGAAAACTCAAGGCCGCGCGGCCCGACCTGTGCCTGTCCTCGGACTTCATCGTCGGCTTCCCCGGCGAAACCGATGCCGACTTCGAGGCCACCATGAAGCTGATCGAAGATGTCGGATTCGACGCCTCCTTCTCCTTCATCTACAGCAAGCGTCCGGGCACGCCTGCCGCCGATCTGCCCGACGATGTGCCGCATGCAGTGAAGCAGGCGCGGCTGGAAAGACTGCAGGCGGTCATCAACGCCGCCGCGCAGCAGGTCAACAAGGACATGGAAGGCACGGTGCAGCGCGTGCTGGTCGAGGGCGTGTCAAAAAAGGACGCGAGAGAACTCATGGGCCGCACCGACAACAACCGCATCGTCAATTTCAAGGGGCAGCCGCGGCTGATCGGGCAGTTCGCCAATGCAAGCATCACCCAGGCGCTCCCCCATTCCCTTCGTGGAGAAATAGTCATCCATGGCTGAAGTAACCGACATCGATTTCAAGCCGGTAGACAACCACCGGCTGGCCATCCTGTGCGGGCCCATGGACGAGAACCTGCGCCAGATCGAGACGGCCTACGATGTGCTGATCCGACGTCGCGGCAGCCGCTTTTCTGCCAGCGGCGCGCGCGCCGGAGACGCCATTGCCGCGCTCGAGCACTTCTACAACAAGTCGCACGAAGACCTGACCCTGGACGACATCCAGCTTGGTCTGGTGGAGCTTTCGCGCGGGGCCGAGGATGAGGCCGGCCCCCTGCTGCGCACGCGCCGCGCCGACCTGAAACCGCGCACGCCGGGCCAGGCCGTTTATCTCGAACAGATCCAGAGCCATGACATCACGTTCGGCATCGGCCCGGCCGGCACCGGCAAGACTTACCTCGCCGTGGCCTGCGCCGTCGATGCGCTGGAACGCGACGCAGTGAAGCGCATCGTGCTGACCCGTCCCGCGGTGGAGGCCGGCGAGCGCCTGGGCTTTTTGCCCGGCGACCTCGCGCAGAAAGTCGATCCCTACCTGCGCCCGCTGTACGACGCGCTCTACGACCTCATGGGTTTCGACAAGGTGATGAAGCTGATCGAACGCAACACCATCGAGGTCGCGCCGCTGGCCTTCATGCGCGGCCGCACCCTGAACCATGCCTTCGTCATCCTCGACGAAGCCCAAAACACCACGCCCGAGCAGATGCAGATGTTCCTGACCCGCATCGGTTTCGGCGCCAAGGCGGTGGTGACCGGCGACATCACCCAGATCGACCTGCCCAAGGGCGTCAAGAGCGGGCTCAAGGATGCGGCAGAGGTGCTGTCCGACGTGCGCGGCATCGCTTTCACACAGTTCACCAAGGAAGACGTGGTGCGCCACCCGCTGGTCGCGCGCATCGTCGATGCCTATGCCAAGAACCGCAAGGCGCGCGAACAGTAAGCCGGCGTTTTCGCTGGCGGTGCAGTATGCCAGCGAGGCGGATGGCATTCCTCAGCGCCAGCAGTTTCGCCGCTGGGTCCTTGCCGCCCTGCAGCAACGCGCGGAAATCACATTGCGCGTCGTTGATGAAGAAGAAGGGCAGCTGCTCAACCGGGATTATCGCGGCAAGGACTATCCCACCAACGTGCTGACCTTCGCCTATGGTGAAGACGGCGGCGTGCTTGCCGGCGACATCGTGCTGTGCGCGCCGGTAGTGGCAAGGGAGGCGCGCGAGCAGGGCAAGGAATTGCGTGCGCATTACGCCCATCTCACCGTGCATGGCGTGCTGCACATGCAGGGTTTCGAGCATGAAACCGATGCCGAGGCGCGCGAGATGGAAGCGCTGGAGGTGGAAATTATGCGCAGACTGAGGTTTAATGATCCTTACGCGAGTGAGAAAAGCTAAGCCGGCAATCCAGGACGACGGCTTAGCTTTATTTACTCCGCAACTCATACATGGACCCCGACCCTGGTCGACCGCACAGGAACTGGCTTGAGCGCCTGTCCTCGCTTCTTTCCCGTCAGCCGGGAGATCGCGAAGAGCTGATCGAAATTCTCCACGCTGCGTATGACCGCAATCTCATGGATGCCGACGGGCTCGCCATGATCGAGGGCGTTTTGCAGGTCGGCGAAATGCAGGTGCGCGACATCATGATCCCGCGTTCGCAGATGGACGTCGTGGACATCAACGAGCCCCCCGAGCAATTCCTGCCGCGCGTGATCGAAACCGCGCATTCGCGTTTCCCCGTCGTCGATGGCGAGAAGGACAATGTGCTTGGCATTCTGCTGGCAAAGGACCTGCTGCGGCTGCAGATCGGCGAGGCGCTGAACATGCGCGATACGCTGCGCCCGGCCATTTTCATTCCCGAGTCCAAGCGCCTCAACGTCCTGCTCAAGGAGTTTCGCGCCAGCCGCAACCACATGGCGATCGTGGTCGATGAATACGGCGGCGTTGCCGGCCTGGTGACGATCGAGGACGTGCTGGAGCAGATTGTCGGCGACATCGAGGACGAATACGATTTCGATGAAACCGAGGACAACATCATCCGCGACAAGACCGGCCGCTACCGGGTGAAGGCGGCGACGCAGATCGCCGATTTCAACGCCGCGATGGACACGGATTTCTCGGACGAGGATTACGACACCATCGGCGGACTCGTGCTGAACAAGTTCGGCCGCCTGCCCAAGCGCGGCGAGACCATCGAATTCGACGGCTTGAAAGTCCAGGTGCTGCGGGCCGATTCGCGCCGCGTGCATACCCTGGTCATCGAGCGCACGGCGCCTGCCCCGCAATTGCCTCTGGAAGTGTGAGTGGGTGCCTCATCCACGGGCAACAAAAAAGCGGCCGAGGCCGCTTTTTTGTTGTGCTCGCGTCCCTCGATTATTTGACCTTGGGATCCAGCTCGCCCTTGTCGTAGCGTTTCTGCATTTCTTCCAGGTTGAAGACCTTCTTGATCTTGCTGGCTTGGCCAGCAGCGCCGAAGGCTTCGTAGCGGGCCTTGCAAATACCGGTCATGCCCTTGGTGGCTTCCTTCAGGAACTTGCGCGGGTCGAAGTTCTTGCGGTCTTCGGCCAGGTGCTTGCGGATGGCGCCGGTGGAGGCCATGCGCAGGTCGGTGTCGATGTTGACCTTGCGCACGCCGTTCTTGATGCCTTCCACGATTTCTTCAACCGGCACGCCGTAGGTCTGGCCCATGTCGCCGCCATAGCTGTTGATGACGGCGAGCCAGTCTTCCGGCACGGAAGAGGAGCCGTGCATGACCAGGTGCACGTTGGGGATGCGGGCATGGATTTCCTTCACGCGGTCGATGCGCAGCACCTTGCCGGTGGGCTTCTGGGTGAACTTGTAGGCGCCGTGCGAGGTGCCGATGGCGATGGCCAGTGCGTCGACCTTGGTCTTGGACACGAAATCGGCGGCTTCGTTGGGGTCGGTCAGCAGGGCGGAATGGTCCAGCACCCCCTCGGCGCCGTGGCCGTCTTCCTCGCCGGCCTTGCCGGTTTCGAGCGAGCCCAGGCAACCCAGTTCGCCTTCCACGGAGACGCCGCAGGCGTGGGCCAGTTCGGCGACCTTGCGGGTGACTTCGACGTTGTACTCATAGGTCGAGGGGGTCTTGCCGTCTTCCTTGAGCGAGCCGTCCATCATCACGGAGCTGAAGCCGGACTGGATGGAGCGGAAGCAGATGGAGGGGCTGGCGCCGTGGTCCTGGTGCATGCAGATCGGGATCTGCGGATACATTTCGATGGCGGCTAGGATCAGGTGGCGCAGGAAGGGCTCACCAGCGTAGGAACGCGCGCCGGCGGAACCCTGCAGGATCACGGGGCTGTCCACCGCGGCGGCGGCTTCCATGATGGCCTTGACCTGTTCCATGTTGTTGACGTTGAACGCCGGCAGGCCGTAGCCATTTTCGGCAGCGTGGTCCAGCAGTTGACGCAGTGAAATGAGTGCCATGTCTTGCTCCTTATCAATAAAAACTATGCTTTCTTGCGGCCGCCAACCTTGACGATTTTCAGGGTGTTGGTGCCGCCGGATTTGCCAATGGGTTCGCCGATGGTGAGGATGATGAGGTCGCCCTCGCGCACCGCGCCGCGGCGGCGCAATTCTTCCTCTGCGGCTTCCAGCAATTCGTCGCGGTCGCTGTCCTTGCCGATCTTGAAGTTGATGGGGTAGACGCCGCGGAACAGAGTAACTTTTCTACGGGTTTCCACCTCGGGTGTCAAGGCGTAGATGGGCACGTGGGTGCTGTGCCGGGACATCCACAGACAGGTCGAGCCGCTTTGGGTCAGGGCGGCAATGGCCTTGATGTTCATGTGCAGCGACGTATAGGCCGCGCTCATGGCAATTGATTCGTCGGTGCGCAGGAAGCTGCGGTTCAGCCGGGACTCGCCGATAGAGGGCGTGGCCTCCTTTTCTGCCTCAAGACAGACGCGGTGCATGGCGGCGACGGCCTCCACGGGGTACTGGCCGGCGGCGGTTTCCGCCGACAGCATCACCGCGTCGGTGCCGTCGAGCACGGCGTTGGCCACGTCGGACACTTCGGCCCGGGTCGGGATCGGGCTCTCGATCATCGACTCCATCATCTGGGTGGCGGTGATGGCGAGCTTGTTCTTGTCGCGTGCCATGCGGATCATGCGTTTTTGCAGCGCCGGCACCGCGGCATCGCCCACTTCCACGCCGAGGTCGCCGCGCGCCACCATGATGGCGTCGGCCTCGTCGAGGATTTCATCCAGGTTTTCGATGGCCTCGGCGCGCTCGATCTTGGCGACGATCAGGCTCTTGGCGCCGGCGGCCTTGAGGAGGTCGCGTGCCTGGCGGATGTCGGCCGCGGTCTTGGGGAAGGACACCGCCAGATAGTCCGCCTTCAGCTCGGCGGCGGTCTTGATGTCCTCGATGTCCTTTTCCGTCAGTGCGGAAGCCGACAGGCCGCCGCCCTTGCGATTGATGCCCTTGTTGTTGGAGAGCAGTCCGCCCTGCACCACGGTGCAATGGATTTCGCTGCCTTCGACTTTTTCCACCCACATTTCGATGCGGCCGTCGTCCAGCAGCAGGGTGGCGCCGCGCGCCACGTCCCGGGGCAGGTCCTTGTAATCAAGGCCGACGCGGTCCTGGCCGCCTTCCTTGCACTCGGCGTCTAGAATGAACTTGTCACCCTTGGCGAGGGTGACAGGGCCGTTCTTGAACTTGCCGATGCGAATCTTGGGGCCCTGCAGGTCCACCAGCACGCCGATGGCGCGGCCGCGGGCGCGCGCCAGCTGGCGCACGAGCTCGGCACGCTCGATGTGATCGGACGGCTTGCCGTGGGAAAAATTCAGCCGGACCACATCGAGTCCGGCTTCCATCATTTTGTCGAGCACCTTGGGATCGGTGGAGGCCGGGCCCAGGGTGCCGACGATTTTTGTTTTGCGAATCATATGCTGTTGCGTGAGGCGTTAGGCACGAGGGGCGAGGCGAGAAGCCGGGGCATCCGCCTCACCGCGAGTCTCAGCCCTTGGCGCGCTTCTCCAGGATGTCCACGGCGGGCAGCACCTTGCCTTCCAGGTATTCCAGGAAGGCGCCGCCGGCGGTGGAGATGTAGGACACCTTGTCGTAGATGTCGTATTTCTGGATCGCGGCGATGGTGTCGCCGCCGCCGGCCAGGCTGAAACCCTTGGCATTGGCGATGGCCATCGACACGGTCTTGGTGCCTGCGCCGAACTGGTCGAACTCGAACACGCCGACGGGGCCGTTCCACACGATGGTGCCGGCCTTGGCGATGATGTCGGCGAGTTCCTGCGCGCTCTTGGGGCCGATGTCGAAAATCATGTCGTCATCGGTCACTTCGCTGGCGTTTTTCAGCACGGCGGGTTCGTTGGCGTCGAATTTCTTGCCGCACACCACGTCCACGGCGATCGGGATGGAAGCGCCGCGCTTGGCCATTTTTTCGATCAGGGCCTTGGCGGTGGGGATGAGGTCGTGTTCGCACAGCGACTTGCCGACATTCTTGCCGGTGGCGGCGAGGAAGGTGTTGGCGATGCCGCCGCCGACCACCAGCTGGTCGACTTTCTCGGACAGTGATTCCAGCACGGTCAGCTTGGTGGAAACCTTGCTGCCGCCGACGATGGCGACCATGGGGCGCGCGGGGCTGGCCAGGGCCTTGTCGAGCGCGTCGAGCTCCTCGGTCAACAGCAGGCCTGCGCAGGCCACGGGGGCGAACTGGGCGATGCCGTAGGTGGAGGCTTCGGCGCGGTGCGCGGTGCCGAAGGCGTCCATCACGAACACATCGCACAGGGCAGCGTATTTCTTCGCGGTCTCTTCGACGTTTTTCTTCTCGCCCTTGTTGATGCGGCAGTTTTCCAGCAGCACCACTTCGCCGGCAGCGACATCGAAGCCGCCGTCGACCCAGTCGCGGATCACACGCACGCTCTTGCCGAGCTTGGCGGACATGACGTCGGCCACGGGCTTGAGAGAATTTTCTTCGGAGAACTCGCCTTCGGTCGGGCGGCCGAGGTGGGAGGTGACCATGACCTTGGCGCCGGCCTTGAGGCAATGCTCAATGGTGGGCATGGACGCGGTGATGCGGGCGTCGGAGGTGACCTTGCCGTCTTTCACCGGCACGTTGAGGTCGGCACGGATGAACACGCGCTTGCCTTTGAGGTCGAGGTCGGTCATGCGAATGAACTTGGGCATGTTGTAGCTCCTAGAGAAGTAAGGTTTAAGGGTTGGCGCGCGGGTGTTGAAGCAGGCCTTTGCGCCAGACCTTAAAGCTCACGCAGCAAAACCAGGGGGCAGCCCATCGTGCTGCCCCCTGAATCCCTGCTTACTTGGCGACGTGCTCGACCAGGCGCAGCATGTTGCAGGTGTAGCCGTACTCGTTGTCGTACCAGGACACGACCTTGACGAAGGTGCTGTCCAGGGCGATGCCGGCTTCGGCGTCGAAGGTGGACGGAGCGCTGTTGCCCACGAAGTCGGTGGAAACCACTTTTTCGTCGGTGTAGCCCAGCACGCCCTTGAGCGCGCCTTGGGAGGCGGCCTTCATGGCCTTGCAGATGTCCTCGTAGGAAGCTTCCTTGTTCAGTTCCACGGTCAGGTCGACCACGGACACGTCGGAGGTCGGCACGCGGAAGGCCATGCCGGTCAGCTTCTTGTTCAGCTCGGGGATCACCTTGCCCACGGCCTTGGCGGCGCCGGTGGACGACGGGATGATGTTTTCCAGGATGCCCCGGCCGCCGCGCCAGTCTTTCTGGGACGGGCCGTCAACGGTCTGCTGGGTGGCTGTGGCGGCGTGCACGGTGGTCATCAGGCCGCGCTTGATGCCGAAGTTGTCGTGCAGCACCTTGGCGACGGGCGCCAGGCAGTTGGTGGTGCAGGAGGCGGCGGAGACGATGGCCTGGCCAGCGTAGGTGGCGTGGTTCACGCCGTACACGAACATCGGGGTGTCGTCCTTGGAGGGAGCGGACTGCACGACCTTCTTGGCGCCGGCCTTGAGGTGGGCTTCGCAGGACTCGGTGGTCAGGAAGAAACCGGTGCAGTCGATGACGATGTCGGCACCCGCTTCGTTCCACTTCAGGTTGGCGGGGTCGCGCTCGGCGGTCAGGCGGATTTTCTTGCCGTTGACGACCATGTTGCTGCCGTCGACCTTGATGTCGCCGTTGAAGCGGCCATGCACGGAGTCGTACTTCAGCATGTAGGCGAGGTACTCGGGGTCGAGCAGGTCGTTGATGGCGACGATCTCGATGCCGGGGAAGTCCTTTGCCACAGCGCGGAACACCATGCGGCCGATGCGGCCAAAACCGTTGATGCCAACTTTAATTGCCATTTCTCAGTCTCCTGATCAAAAAATAAAAATCAAAAATCGAAATACTTAAAAGGCAGCCGAGGATTGCCCGGCTGCCTTGGCGCGAATTACAGAACGCCTTTCACTGCGGCGACGACATTTTCGGGGGTGAAGCCGAATTCCTTGAACAGCACCGGCGCGGGGGCGGATTCGCCGAAGCGGTCGAGGCCGACCACGGCGCCTTCCAGGCCCACGTACTTGCGCCAGAAGTCGGTGACGCCGGCTTCAACGGCCACGCGCGGCAGACCCTTGGGCAGCACGCTGGCCTTGTAGGCAGCATCTTGGCGGTCGAAGGTGTTGGTCGACGGCATCGACACCACGCGCACCGGGATGCCTTCTGCAGCCAGCGCTTCATGGGCTTTCACCGCCAGCTCGACTTCGGAGCCGGTGGCAATGATCACGGCCTTGGCGCCCACGGCGTCCTTCAGCACATAGCCGCCTTTGGCGATGTTGGCGAGGGTGGCGTCGTCACGCTTCATGAACGGCAGGTTCTGGCGCGACAGGATGTGACAGGTGGGGCCGTCCTTGCGCTCGACGGAAGCCGCCCAGCCGACCAGGGTCTCGACGGTGTCGCAGGGGCGCCAGACGTCGATGTTCGGGATCATGCGCAGGGTCGCGGTCTGCTCGATGGGCTGGTGGGTGGGGCCGTCCTCGCCCAGGCCGATGGAGTCGTGGGTGAACACGTAGATCACGCGCTGCTTCATCAGCGCGGCCATGCGGATGGCGTTGCGGGCATATTCCGAGAACATCAGGAAGGTGCCGCCAAAGGGCATGAGGCCACCATGCAGGGTGAGGCCGTTCATGATCGCGCCCATGCCGAACTCGCGCACGCCATAGCTGATGTAGTTGCCGGGGTTGCCGTGGCGGATGGGGTGGCAGCCTTCCCAGTTGGTCAGGTTGGACCCGGTCAGGTCGGCGGAGCCGCCCACGAACTCGGGCAGCGCGGAAGCCAGCGCGTTGATCGCAATCTGCGAGGCCTTGCGGGTGGCGACGGTCTCGGCCTTGGCGTTGATGGCGGCGAGCTTGTCGGCAACGTGCTTTTTCCAGTTGGGCGGCAGTTCGCCCTTCATGCGGCGCTCGAACTCGGCGGCGAGTTCGGGGAATGCCTTCTTGTATTCGGCGAACTTGTTGTTCCACAGGGTCTCGAGGCCCTGGCCCTTGACCTTGGCGTTCCAGCCGTCATACACGTCCTGCGGCACTTCGAACGCGGGGTGGTTCCAGCCGATGTGCTTGCGGGTGGCCTCGACTTCGTCGTGGCCCAGGGCGGCGCCGTGCACGTCGTGGGTGCCTTCCTTGTTCGGGGAGCCCTTGCCGATGATGGTCTTGCAGCAGATCAGGCTGGGTTTGCCCGTCTCCGCCTTGGCTTCGGTGATGGCTTTTTCGATGGCGGCGAAATCATGGCCGTCGACATTGGGCACCACGTGCCAGCCGTAGGCTTCGAAGCGCTTGGCGGTGTCGTCGGTGTACCAGTGTTCGATGTGGCCGTCGATGGAAATGCCGTTGTCGTCCCAGAAGGCGATCAGCTTGCCGAGCTTCCAGGTGCCGGCCAGCGCGCAGGCCTCATGGGAGATGCCTTCCATCATGCAGCCGTCGCCCATGAACACGTAAGTGTGATGGTTGACGATGTCGTGGCCGGGCTTGTTGAACTCGTTGGCCAGCAATTTTTCAGCCAGCGCCATGCCCACGGCATTAGTGATGCCCTGGCCGAGCGGGCCGGTGGTGGTTTCCACGCCGGGGGTGTAGCCGTATTCGGGGTGGCCCGGGGTCTTGGAATGCAGCTGGCGGAACTTTTTCAGCTCGTCCATCGGCAGGTCGTAGCCGGTCAGGTGCAGCAGCGAGTAGATCAGCATCGAGCCGTGGCCGTTCGACAGCACGAAACGGTCGCGGTCGTACCACTTGGGATTGGTGGGATTGTGGCGCAGATGGTGGTTCCACAGCACTTCGGAAATTTCCGCCATGCCCATGGGGGCGCCGGGGTGGCCGGATTTTGCCTTTTCCACGGCATCCATGGACAGGGCGCGGATGGCGTTGGCGAGATCGGTACGGGTTGCCATAAGTTACCTCGGGGTCGAAACACTCAAAAATAAAAAAAGCCTAAGAATTCTGGGCAAACTTTCCGGGGCCGCAGCATGCAGCCCGTTTTTGGGGTCTGGCCGGAATTTTCAGTCTGAATTTTTCAAGGCACGAGGGGGTGGACGCGCCAGCCGGGATCAAGCCATGGTCAGGCGCGAAGGCCCCGGCGGAACTCACAATTATCCCCGAGGCAGAGGCCCGAGGCAAGGCCGGACTTGTGGGCAAAACAGGCCGCCCACCCTTGCGGGGCGCGGGTTTGATGGTGCAAACCCCGGATAAGTCAGGGTTTGCGGGGGGGTTAAAATGTTTTTATCGCGGGTTAGGTGGGGATTATTGCTTGCCGAGCCAGGCCTGCCACTGGTCAAACAGGGCCGGGCTTGCGGAGGCGACGACCGAGCGTTCCCAGACCTCGCCCTGGTCAAAAGCGCCTTCCAGGCATGCCAGCTTGCCGCCGGCCTCCTCCAGGATCAGCGCGCCCGCGGCGTAGTCCCAGAGCTTCTGCTTGCCGTGGACATAGATGTCGAAGCGCCCGGCGGCGGTGTAGCACCAATCCAGGGCGGAAGCGCCGAAATTACGCAGCGAGGCATAGGGCGGCTCGGCCACCAGCTTGGCGATCAGGGCCTTGGGCAGGCGCTTGGGCTCGATGCCCGCCATGGCGCGGCGCAGTTCGCTGACAGGGCTTCGAATCGGCAGCGGCTCGTCGTCCAGGAAGGCGCCCTGCCCGCGTGCCGCGTAAAAGCATTCGTTGGCGACAGGGTCGTAGACCACGCCCAGTTCGCGCCGGCCGTTCTTCAGCCAGGCCACCGAAATGGCAAAGTAGGGAATGCCGGCAACGAAGTTGGAGGTGCCATCGATGGGGTCGATGCACCACAGGCCGTTGTCGCCGGCCGCCCAGGCGGCGTGCTGTTCGGCCTCGGTCATCTCCTCGCCCAGCACCGGGCTGGCAATGATGTCGGGGAGGGCCGAAACCAGCGCCTTTTGCGTGGCCTCGTCGGCCTCGGTGAACAGGCTGCCGTCGTGCTTGTGGGTGTGCGCGACACGCAGGTAGCGCGGCGTGATTTCCGCGCGCGCGACCTCGCGCACCAGCGCGGCAATTTTTGCCAGCGCCTCGTTCATACGCTTTTCCACTTGATGGAGCAGCCCATGCTGGGAATCTGTTCGGCCGGGCCTTTTTGCGTCTGGGCGATTTCCTTCATGGCCTCGAACAGGTCGCGGCGCACGCCTTCCGGGGCGGTTTCCTTGCGCGATTCATCGAAGCGGCCGCGGTACTGCAATTCGAAATTGCGATTGAAACCGAAGAAATCCGGCGTGCATACGGCGCCGTAGGCCTTGGCCACGGCCTGGGTTTCGTCCCACACGTAGGGAAAGGAGAAGCCGAAATCGGCCGCCGCCCGTTTCATGTTGTCGAAGCTGTCCTCGGCATATTCGGCCGGATCGTTGCTCATGATGGCGATGGCGTGGATGTCGTGCTTGTCCTTCAATTCGGCGAGGTCACGCACCAGGCGTGGACGGATGGCTTTGACGTAGGGGCAGTGGTTGCAGATGAACATGACCAGCAGCCCATTGGGGCCCATGGCGTCATGAAGCGTCCAGTGCCTGCCGTCGACACCGGGCAAATTGAAATCGACGGCTTTCCAGCCGAAATCGCAAATAGGGGTGGTGAGGGAAACCATGGCGAAGCCTTTTGATGCAAAGCGGGTAATAATTCAATTTTGGCCCCAAGCGCGCCATATTCAAAATAAACAGCCAAAATCAGCAGCCAACAAACATGCCCCGCTTTTTCGTCGATCTTCCCCTGAGCCCCGGCGCAAAAATCGAACTGCCGCCCGTTCCCGCCCACCATGCGGCGCGCGTGCTGCGCCTCGTGAAAGGCAGCGAGGTCGTGCTATTCAACGGCCGAGGCGGTGAGTATCCGGCTGTGCTGGAGTGGGTGGACAAGGACGGCGTGACCGCGTTGTGTCGCGAATGGCGCGACGTCGAGCGCGAATCGCCGCTCGACATTCGTCTTGCGCAGGGCATTTCCAGCGGCGAGCGCATGGATTACACCCTGCAAAAGGCGGTGGAAATGGGCGTGACCGCGATCCAGCCGCTGGCCATGCGCCGCAGCGTGGTGAAGCTCACGAGCGAGCGCGCCGCGCGGCGGGTCGAGCACTGGCAGGGCATCATCATGTCGGCCTGCGAGCAGAGCGGCCGCAATCAGTTGCCGCCCGTGGCCGGGCCGCTGGACGTGCCGCAATGGCTCGCCACCGCGCCTACCGGGCTGAAGCTGTTTTTGTCGCCGGATGCCGATCTCACGCTCAACCGCTTGCCGCCGCCAACGGGCCCGGTCTGGCTGGTGGCGGGGCCGGAGGGCGGCTTCGAGCCGGACGAAGCCGAGCTCATCACCGATTTCGGCTTCACGCCGGTTCGCCTCGGGCCGCGTGTCCTGCGCACGGAAACCGCCGCGCTGGCGGCTGTTGCGGCGATGCAGGCCTTGTGGGGCGATTACACCGAATGAGGCCCAAAACCCTTTGTTTGGGCCCGCGCTCAAGGTAAATTGAGGGGCATGAACAACAACATCACCGAATTCGTCCACTGGTTCCGTTCGGCGGCGCCGTACATCAATGCCTTTCGCGGCAAGACGTTTGTCATTGCCTTCGGTGGCGAGGTGGTGTCCGAAGGACAGTTCGTCGGCCTCGCGCACGACATCAACCTTTTGAGCAGCCTGGGCGTACGCCTGGTGCTGGTGCATGGCGCCCGCCCGCAGGTCGAGGCGCAGATGAAGGAACGCGGTGCCGAGATGCGCTATGTGCAGGGCCTGCGCGTCACCGACGAGCCGGCGCTCGCCAGCGTCAAGGAGGCGGTCGGCATCGTGCGCGTGGAAATCGAGGCGCTGCTCTCGCTGGGGCTGGCGAATACGCCCATGGCGGGCTCGGACATTCGCGTGGCGGCAGGCAACTTCGTCACCGCCAAACCCATCGGCGTGCTGGACGGCGTGGACCTGCAGCACACCGGCGAGGTGCGCAGGATCCATGCGGACGCGATCCAGAAGCGGCTGGAAGATGGCGAGATCGTGCTGTTGTCGCCCATCGGCTATTCGCCCACCGGCGAGATTTTCAATCTCACCCTCGAGGATGTCGCCTTGCATACCGCGGCGGCCCTGTCCGCTGACAAACTCGTGTTCCTGATGGATGCGGACGGCGTAACGGGTGCGAAGGGCAAACTGATTTCCACCCTGACTGTGGCGGAAGCGCAGAAGCTTACGGACAAGAAGCGCAAGGTTCAGGACGACCTCGCTTATTACCTGCCGGCGGCAGTGCAGTCCTGCAAGCTGGGTGTCAAGCGCGCACACCTGATCTCGCGCCACCGCGACGGCGCGCTGCTGGCCGAACTCTTTACCCGCGACGGCGTGGGCACGCTCATCACGCCGACGCCGCTCGAAACCATACGCGGCGCAACGATCGAAGATGTCGGCGGCATCCTGAACCTGATCGAGCCATTGGAGCGCGAAGGCATCCTCGTGCGCCGTTCCAGGGAGCTGCTGGAAATGGAAGTCGACCGTTTCCTGGTCCTCGAATCCGACGGAATGATTCTCGGATGTGTCGCGCTTTATCCGTTCCCGGAGGAAAAGGCGGCGGAAATGGCCTGCCTCGCCGTGCAGCCCGAGTTCCGTCGGCGCGGGCTCGGCGACCGCTTGCTGGAAGCGGCGCAAACGCTCGCGCGCAAGAAGCGCATGAAGGCGCTGTTCGTGCTGACCACGCGCGCTGAGCACTGGTTCGAAGAACGCGGTTTTGTCGAAACCGCGCCCGAGGCGCTGCCGCGCCGCAAGCAGGTACTGTACAACTTTCAGCGCCGCTCCAAAGTGCTGCGCAAAGCTGTTTAGACAAAAATTAAGCCGCCGGCACAAGGCTATTGTTGCGGAGGATCAAGGCCGAGGCCATGATTTGAGCACTGTTTTCTGGTTTCCGTGTACAACTTTGACAATGATTGCAAATTTGCAAAACTTCATGCGGCCCGGGCGACATTGGTTATACTCCACCCACTCGGCTGGCAAGTATTTGTACAGCGAGCGCAGTGCCTGATCTAACAAAAAATCATTGCAGAAGGAGCCTAGACAAATGTTGAGCTTATTTTCTTTCCTGGTGGCTGCTTCAGGTATCGTGTTGCTGCTGACCCTTGTTGCTGGCGTCTTGGACAAGGATGGAAAATGGACATCACTCTTGCGCACAGTGAGTGTTGTGGCGGCCAAGGCGAGTGCTATTTTCTTGGCGCTCTTTGTCATGGTTATCGCAAACGAATTCACGCTTGGCATTCTATCGTTCACGACCATTGGCATTTATATCGCTTGCCTTGCAATCATCTGGTCGTCCGGCAAGGACCTCTTGGGCGGTTCCAAGCTCGCATCGGATCTATCGACCATTGCGGTAGATCAGGCTTCGAAGCTCCAAAACAAAATTACAGAAAAAGCCGATCAGATCAAACAAGAGCAAGAGTCAAAGCCTTAGGGGGTAAGTCCCTCAGGAAGTATTCTTGGCAAGTTCACTGAGGGGGCGAAATTTGCCGACTTTCAGGAATTGATCCATGCAGGAAATCATCATCATCGGCCTGGGGCAGTTGGGTCGTATCTTTGCCGGTGGCCTGTTGCGTGGCGGCAATGCCATCGTTCCTGTCAATCGCGGTGACGACATCGCCGCAATCTCAATCGCTCGCCCCGCGCCAACACTTGTCCTGGTGGCCGTGGCCGAGCCGGATTTGCACGCGGTGCTCGCCGCGTTGCCGGCGGCCTGGAAAGACCGGATCGGCCTGATCCAGAACGAATTGCTGCCGCGCGACTGGCAGGCACATGGCATCGAAGACCCTACCGTGATTTCAGTGTGGTTCGAGAAGAAGAAAGGCACGGACGCGAAGCCGCTGATCGCCTCGCCCGCGGCAGGGCCTTCGGCTGCGCTGCTTGTGCGTGCGCTGGCCTCCATCGAGATTCCCGCACGCCAGCTCGCGAACGCGCAGGAGCTGCTGTTCGAGCTGGTGCGCAAGAATGTCTACGTCCTGACCACCAACATCGCCGGGCTCAGGTCCGGGGGCAACGTCAGCGAACTGTGGCAAAACCATCGGGACTTTGCCCGCCAGGTGGCAAGTGAGGTGATGGACATCCAGGACTGGCTGACAGGTGCGAAGCATGATCGTGACAAGCTGATCGCCGGCATGCTGGAAGCGTTCGCTGGCGATCCCCTGCATGGCTGCACGGGACGTTCGGCGCCAGCGCGGCTGGCGCGCGCACTGCAACATGCGGATGCTGCGGGGCTCGCGGTGCCGACCTTAAGGGCGCTTCAAGCCTGATTTGACGATGGCTTCAGGGCGCGGCGCCGCCGCGCCCGGCACGGTCCTCTCAGACCGCGATCATCTCGAAGTCTTCTTTTCTGCCGCCGCAGTCCGGGCAGGTCCAGTTCATCGGCACGTCTTCCCAGCGGGTGCCAGGCGCGATGCCATCCTGCGGCCAGCCCTTGGCTTCGTCGTAAATGAAGCCGCACAGCAGGCACATCCAGGTTTTGTATTCGGGGGTGGCGCTCATGAGAGGGGTCGCATGGATATAAGCTAAAATCGACCTTGTATTCTAAACCAGACGCGATTCCGCGCTCCAGGAAAGTTTAATGTCTCAAACTCCCCCCATGGTTCTCACCTTTGCCGCTTCCGACCCGACCGGGGGCGCAGGCGTGCAGGCCGACATACTTACCCTTGCCAGCATGGGCTGCCACCCGCTTTCCGTTCTCACGGCGGTGACCATTCAGGACACCGCGGGCGTGGACGGCATATCGTCGGTCGATGCCGACTGGGTTGCGGACCAGGCGCGCATGCTGCTCGAGGACATGCCGGTCGAGGTGTTCAAGATCGGCCTGCTGGGTAGCGTCGAAAACATTACGGTCATCGCCGAAATCCTTTCCGATTATCCGGACATTCCAGTCGTGCTCGATCCGGTGCTGGCCTCGGGGCGCGGCGACGACCTGTCGGGTGACGACATCATTGCCGCCATGCGCGACATGCTCATCCCCCAGACCACGCTGATCACGCCGAACAGCATCGAGGCACGCCGGCTCGCGCTGAACGAGGGCGAGGACGACCACCTGCCGCTGGCCGAATGCGCCAGCCGCTTCATTCAACTGGGCTGCGAATCCGTGCTCATCACCGGCACGCACGAGAACACGCCGCGCGTGTACAACGTGCTGTACGGACTCGAAGGCGTGATTCAGACCGATGCCTGGGACCGTCTGCCCGGAAGCTACCACGGCTCCGGCTGCACGCTGGCCTCCGCAATCGCGGCGAGCCTTGCCTTTGGCAACGAGTTGCCGCGCGCGGTCAAGGACGGGCAGGACTTCACCTACGAAACCCTGAAGGCCGCCTTTCGCCCGGGCATGGGGCAGTACCTGCCCGACCGTTTCTTCTGGGCGCAGGAAACCCCGGCGCAGGGATCGGCCTGATGCCTTCGTTGCCATCAGGCGTCTACGCGCTGACGCCCGAATGCGCCGATACCGCGCGCCTGCTCGCCATGGTCGAGGCGGCGCTTAAAGGCGGCGCGGCGGCGGTCCAGTATCGCGAGAAAACCGGCGATGTCGCCTTGCGCTTCGAGCAGGCGAGCGAACTGCTGCCCCTGTGCCGCAAATACAATGCGCCGCTCATCATCAACGACGACCTGCGCCTGGCCGACCTGGCGGGCGCGGACGGCGTCCACATCGGGCGCGAGGATGCCGGCCTGCGCGAGGCGCGCATCATTCTCGGGCCGGAAAAAATAGTCGGCGTTTCCTGCTACCAGAGCCTGGCACAAGCACGCGAGGCGCAGGCGCTGGGGGCGGACTACGTCGCCTTCGGCAGTTTTTATCCTTCGCCGACCAAGCCCCAGGCGCTGCGCGCACCGATCGGGCTATTGCACGAGGCCGCCGAACTCAGGCTGCCGGTAGTGGCGATCGGCGGAATTACGGCGGAAAATGCAGCTGAGCTGATCGAGGCTGGCGCGGATGCCATCGCCGTCATCTCGGCGCTGTTCGACGCGCCTGACGTCGAGCAGGCCGCGCGTGAACTGAATCGTTTGTTTGAAATTGAATCGGAAGACTGATGGATCGCAACCACACCCTGTTTGAGCAGTCCCAGAAAATCATTCCCGGCGGCGTGAATTCGCCCGTGCGCGCGTTCAAGTCGGTGGGTGGCGTGCCGCGCTTCTTCACGCGCGGGGAAGGTGCATATTTGTGGGATGCCGACGGCAAGCGCTACATCGACTATGTCGGCTCGTGGGGCCCAGCCATCCTTGGCCACGCGTACCCCGATGTGGTGAAGGCGGTGCAGGACAAGGCGGCATTGGGCCTCTCCTTTGGCGCGCCGACCGAGATCGAGTTGGAAATGGCCGAACTGCTCACCAGCCTGCTGCCGGGCTTCGACAAGGTGCGCCTGGTTTCCTCCGGCACCGAGGCCACGATGAGCGCCATCCGTCTGGCGCGCGGTTTCACCGGGCGCAGCAAGATCATCAAGTTCGAAGGCTGCTACCACGGCCATGCCGACTTCCTGCTGGTGAAGGCGGGCTCCGGCGCGCTCACCTTCGGCAACCCGACTTCTGCAGGCGTGCCGGCCGAAGTCGCGGCGCAAACGCTGGTGCTCGACTACAACGACATCAATGGCGTCGAGCGCACCTTCGACAAGATTGGCAGCGAGATTGCCGCCGTCATCGTCGAGCCGGTGGCCGGCAACATGAACCTGGTACAGCCGGCAGCAGGCTTCCTCGAAAGTCTGCGTGAGCAGTGCAGCAGGCACGGCGCGGTGCTGATTTTCGACGAGGTGATGACCGGTTTCCGCGTCGGCCCGCAGGGCGCGCAAGGGCTGTATAACATTACCCCCGACCTCACCACGCTGGGCAAGGTCATCGGGGGCGGCATGCCGGTGGGCGCTTTCGGCGGCCGCCGCGACATCATGGATTACCTCGCGCCGGTTGGCCCCGTGTACCAGGCCGGCACGCTGTCCGGCAACCCGGTGGCGGTGGCGGCGGGTCTCGCCACGCTCAAGGCGACGCGCGCGACCGGCTTTTACGAGGCGCTGACCGCGCGCACCGACCAGCTGCTCGAAGGCTTGGTGAAAGCCGCGGACGAAGCCGGCGAGGCGTTCAGTGCGGCGAGTGTGGGCGGCATGTTCGGCATCTATTTCAGCGCCATGCCGCCGCGCACCTATGCCGAGGTGATGGCCTGCGACAAGGACCGCTTCAACCGCTTTTTCCACGCCATGATCCACGAGGGTGTGTACCTCGCCCCCTCGGCGTTCGAAGCCGGCTTCGTGTCGGCGGCTCACGGCGAACTCGAGATCAAGGCCACCATCGAGGCGGCGAAGCGCGCATTTTCAAAGATTTGAATCAACACGGGTACGGCAGAATCGGGAGGCGTTTTTTCTTTTCACCTGCCGATCCTGCATCTCCTGAGTCGCCGTTGATCCGCCTTTTGCGCCGGGCTTAGCCCCTTCGGGCTATTGGGGTGCCTGGCCCGCAGGGCTTTAATGACAACATCCGGAATGAGTTGTGAAAGGTGTTGGCCATGAAAAGACCTTGCATAGCGGCAACCGCTTTCGCCATGGGGCTCGTCATTGCCTCGATCAGCGCGAATGCCGCAACGGCTCCGCGCGACAGGCCGGCCGGCGGCATGGCCGCGCAGTTCAGCGTGGCGGCCACGACGGTGCTGGATGGGCTCAAGCCTGGCCATGCGTCTCAGAATCCGCTGCTTCCCGCGCTGTCGCCTCGGAGCGACTTTCCCGATGCATCGAGCCTTCTGTCGACAGAGGACAGCGTGCGCGATCCCCTCGCCATGACGCTGGCATGCTTTGGGTTGATGGGCATGATCGCCTACCGGCGCCTCATCCTGTGAGGTGAGTTGCCTGTTTCGCGCGTCCGAAAAAGAAAGCCCGGAGACGGGCTTTTTTCAGGCTTGATCGCTGCGCGGAACGGAAGCGCAAACGAGGCGCAGGCGGGCCACGATCAGCAGGGCCAGCATGCCGCCGATGATGTCTGCCAGCCAGTCGTCGAGACCGGCGTGCCTGCCGGGCAGGAATGCCTGATGGAATTCGTCCAGGGCGCCGATTGCCGCGACGATGGGCGGTATCGCGGCAACGGGCAACATCGGAGCGGACAGCGCGGCCAGGACGCCGATCGACCCGAACACCAGCAGATGCACCAGCTTGTCCCATGGCGCGGGGAACAGGCTGCCGGCGCCCGGCGCCTCGCCCCCGATGAAAACCGCTCCCAGCAACACGATCAGGCAGCCCAGCGCCACGCGCTGAATCCAGTCAGTAGGCATTGTTTTGTCCCTTGAAAACGACCAGCACGGTCTTGAGCATGATCAGCAGATCCAGTTTCAGGCTCCAGTTGCGCAGGTAGTCGATGTCGTAATCAATGCGCGCCTTCATCTTGTTCAAGGTTTCCGTTTCCCCGCGCAGGCCGTTGACCTGGGCCCAGCCGGTGATGCCGGGCTTGACCTTGTGGCGCACCATGTAGCCGGTGATGAGCTTGCGGTACATCTCGTTGTGCGCCACGGCGTGCGGGCGCGGCCCGACAATGCTCATGCGCCCCTGCAGTACGTTGAAGAATTGCGGCAACTCGTCGAGCGAGGCCTTGCGCAGGAACGCGCCGAAGGGCGTGATGCGCTGGTCCTGGCGGGTGGCCTGGGTTACCTGGTCGCCGTCCTCGCACACGGTCATGGAGCGGAACTTGTAGACGATGATTTCCTCCCCGTACAGCCCATAGCGGCGCTGCTTGAAGATGACGGGGCCGGGGGAGCCGAGCTTGATGCCGACCGCGATGGCTGCAAGCAGGGGCAGGATGAGGATCAGGATCGCGAGCGACAGCACGATGTCCACCAGGCGCTTGAGCAGGCCGTTGAAACCGGTGAACGGGGTTTCGCACACCGCGACGACGGGAATGTCCCCGACCTGGCTCACGCGCGCCTGGATCAGGTCGGTCATGAAAACGTCCGGCATGAAATAAATGGAGACCGTGGTGTCCTTGAGCTCGTCCAGAAGCTTGACGATGCGCGGCTGGCTGCTCAATTGCAGCGACAAATAGATGTTGTTGACCCGGTGTTCCTTCACGTAGGGCGCGATGTCGTCGAAGCTGCCCAGCAGCGGGTAATCCAGCCGTGTCGACGCAAGCTGCTCGGGCGTCAGGTCGTCGAAGAATCCCAGCATCTCGGCCGCGAGATACTCGTTGCCGGCAAGCCGATTGGCCAGGGCCATGGCCTGCTCATTGACACCGACGATGACGGTGCGCTTGGCTGCCCCCTGCAGCCTGACGAGCACCGGCGCGACAAGGCGCAGCAGGAAAATCGCCAGCACCAAGCAAAGCGGCGTGAGCCACAGCCAGGTGACGATGGCATCGGACGGAAACGCCGAAATGTAGCCGGAAGCGAGCCCGAACGCGATCAGCAGCCCGGCGATCAGCAGCCAGTTGAACAGGGCATTGCCGATCACTTCGTGCACCGCCGGGGCGACCTTGGGGCCGCCGGGAAAGGTGAGCGAGAACAGGATCACCGAGAGCAGCAGATAGGCCGGGCTGAACGCTTCATCGCGTGCGTAACCGATGGTCAGAAGCGTGAACACGATCGCCAGGGGGTCGAGCAGCGCCTCGCTGAGGTACAGGATGTTGTCGCGCGCGTTCGCCGCGCCGAACGAATTGCGCAGGCGCACAGCATGCCTAGTGCGATTCATCGAGTTCGGGCGCTTTGCCGAGTTTTGCCACCGCCTGTGCGCGATTGACCACGTTCAGCTTCCTGAAAATGCGCTGCAGATGGTTCTTGACGGTGAACACGCTGATATCGAGGATCATGCCGATCTCGAAATTGGTCTTGCCATTCTTCACCCACTCCATGATTTCCAGCTCGCGGGCTGAGAGCGCCCCGGCATCGAATTCGGCGGGCTCGGATTCAACCGGCACGGCGCAGCCGTTTCCGGGATCCATCTCGATCTGCCGCAGGGAACTGTCGATGTAGGGCAGCAATACTTCCAGCATGCTCCTGCCGGAGGCGGGCGCGGATGTCGATGCGCTCAACAGCACGTAGAGGCAGTCATTTCCGCGCACGTCCTTGATGGCGTGCACCAGTGCCGATTTCATGCCGCGGAAGCTTCTGTCCAGGCTGTCGTCCGGGAAGATCCCTTTATCCATGCGAAGCTGGAACGGGGCGCGGGCATGCAGGCGCCAGTAATCGAACAGCCGTGCCAGCGCGGGCGTCAGCCCGGCGTTGTGCGCCTGCCCGGCATGCATGCCGGGAATAGCCGCCACGGTGTCGAACTGCGCCGGGCGGAGGGCGAAGTTGCCCCAGGCCGCGATCATGACGTCGTGGGGCAGGAAGCGTTGCAGATTGCCTTGAGACCACAGCAGGAATTCACAACGCGAACGCACCTTCAGCGACTCGTGAAGGACATCGACAAATTGCGCCAGTTCGCCGCTGTGGAATTCACGCAGCGAGGCTGCTCTTCCCTCCCGTTCCGGCAGGAAGGGAGAAGAAATCGGCATGTTGATGATTCGCCCTCTTGTCCCGAGCCCTTCCACCAGAGGGAAGGGCGTGTTTCGCGGGCGAAGCGGCGCGGCGCGCCATGTATGGTTTTCAAGTTCATTGTTGGATGGCATAGGCTCGATCCCGAGTTGGAGGACGATGGAGGGTTTCGTGTTCGAGAAGCGTGGCATGCCCGCGGGCATTGGCCTCTGGCCGGACATATGCCGATTCGGCCGGGCCGTGCACTCCCCAAATCCGCACATACCCTCACCCCACGAGGTGCAGCAACTCCCGTGCCATCGAAGTAAGAGGTTGTATTTGCTAAAGAATGAATGGCGTTCCAAAACACCCATCAACGGAATTGTCACCATCCGGTGACAAGAACCTCTTCTGCCGTCGTAAGCGTGTGATTTTCAATGCTTTGATTTGTCGTCGATGCGAGACAGACCTCGGTGAATGCAGCGCAAACCGGCGCTGCGGCGGCGCAGGGCGTTAGCCCCAACGGTCTATTGTTGGGCGCGGCTCCGGTTCATACGATGGGCGCGTACCTGTCTCCTGCAGCCGACTTCCCGGTTCGGGGCCTGACATGCAAAACGAAATCCACAGGGGATCTCGAAGCGGCTGGTCTCGAAGCGCCCGGCCACTCGGTGCGGAACATTGATGAAGAGGTGATACCGTGATCAACAAAATTTTCGCTGTGCTGCTGGCTATTCTGCCGGCTCTGGCGCTTGCCGCGCCGCCTGCCACAACGTCCAGGGAAGCCGCCGATTACAGGCTCGCTGGCGGCGACAAGATTCGAATCAGTGTTTTCCAGAACCCGGACCTCACCTTGGAAACGCGCGTGTCGGAAAGCGGCGGCATCACCTTCCCGCTGATCGGCGCGGTGCAGGTGGGCGGCCTCACCACGTTCGCGGCGGAGCAGGCGGTCGCCGAAAAGCTCAGGAGCGGCAATTTCGTCAAGAAGCCGCAAGTGAGCGTCGCCCTGCTTGAGGTGCGCGGCAGCCAGGTCACGGTGCTCGGCCTGGTCAAGGATCCTGGACGCTTCCCGCTGGAGGGCTCGCGGACCCGCCTGTCCGACATGATCGCGCTCGCGGGCGGCGTGACCGAATCGGCCGGTGGCGGCACGGCCTATGTCACCGGCACTCGCGGCGACAGGCCGTTTCGCCAAAAGATAGACATTCCCGCCCTGTTCACCGCCAATTCCCCGGACCTGGACATTCCGTTGCAGAACGACGACACCGTCTATGTGGCCGCGGGCAACCTGGTGTCCGTCCTCGGTCAGGTCAAGCAGGCCGGCCGCTACCCCCTGCAGGGCGACGGCATGCGGCTGTCGGAAGTGCTTACGCTGGCCGGGGGCGTGACTGAAACCGCCTCGGATACCGCCGTCGTGTCCGGCACGCGCGACGGCCAGTCTTTCCGCAAGGAAATCGACCTCGCGTCGATTTTCCTCAATGGCAACTCCGATGAAAACATCGCGATCGCCTCCGGCGACGAGATCTATATTCATCGCGCGCCGATGTACTACATCTACGGCGAGG
Source organism: Thiobacillaceae bacterium (assembly GCA_036734185.1). Taxonomy (GTDB): domain Bacteria; phylum Pseudomonadota; class Gammaproteobacteria; order Burkholderiales; family Thiobacillaceae; genus UBA6918. Next base: position 24,644 of record DAIMZB010000012.1, read on the forward strand.
CGCAGAAGCCGGGCGCCTATCGCATCGAGCGCAACATGACCGTGATGCAGGCGCTGGCCCAGGGCGGCGGCGTCACCGCGCGCGGCACCCAGCGCAATATCAAGCTGGTGCGGCAGAAGCCCGATGGCGGCAAGCAGGAGCTCAGCCCCAAACTCACTGAAATGGTCCGCCCGGATGATGTGATCTACGTGCGCGAGAGCCTGTTCTAAAGGAGTCGTGCATGAGTCCAAGCCAGATTTTCCTGATCCTCAGGGCCCGCTTCAGGATTGTGCTGGGCACCTTTCTCGTCGCCGTGCTGACGGCGACGGTGATCAGCCTGCTGCTGCCGCGTTACTACACGGCCACGAGCCAGCTGGTCGTGAACTACAAGGGTGTCGACTCGGTGACAGGTTCGCCAGTCCTGACGCAGCAACAGCCAGGCTACCTGGATACGCAAATGGCCATCATCCGCAGCCCCAGCACTGCGCAGCAGGTGGTGGACGACCTGCGGTTGGTCAACCATCCCCTGTTCCTGGAAGAATTCGCCGAGGACGACGGCAAGGGCCAGTTGCGCGACTGGATTGCCAGCCACCTGCTGCTGAAGCTCGAGGTGGAAACGTCGAAAGAAAGCAACGTGCTCAATGTGTCGTTCAGCGCGCAGGACCCGGAATTGGCCGCCGCGGTCGCCAACGCATTTGCCCGCGCCTACCGCGAGCGCAGCACCTGGTTGAAGGCCAACCCTGCGCAGCAGGCATCGCAATACTTTGGCGACCGCATAAAGTCCCTGCGCGACAACCTTGAGCAGGCGCAATCCAGGCTCTCTGCCTACCAGCAGGAGAAGGGGATCACCAGCGCCGACCAGAAACTCGACATGGAAACCGCGCGGCTCGGCGAGTTGTCGCAACAACTGGTCGCCGCGCAGTCGCTGGCGATTGAAGCGCGGTCGCGCCAGCAAAGCGTCCGCCGCAACGCCACGGATTCGCCCGATGTGGCGCAAAGCCCGGTCATCCAGAGCCTGAAAGTGGAAGAAAGCAGGGCGGCAGGCAAGCTGGCCGAGCTCGCCGAGCGGCTGGGGCCAAGCCACCCGCAGTACGAAGCCGCGCAGGCGGAGCTCGACAAGATACGCGGCCAGCTGCAAAGGGAGGTGCGCAGCGTTTCCCAGAGCATCGGCAGCACCGCGCAGATCCAGGAGCGCCGCGAGGCCGACCTGCGCGCCGAGCTGGCGCAACAGAAATCCAGGGTGCTGGAGATGAATCGCATGCGCGACGAGATGACGGTGCTGCAAAGCGATGCCGACAACGCGCAGAAAGCGCTGGATGCGGCCACGCAGCGCTTCACCGCGACCAGCATGGAAGGCCAGTCCAATCAGAGTGACATCTCGATCCTGAGCGAGGCGCAGCTGCCCACCGCGCCCTCCTCGCCCAGGATCGCCCTCAACATTCTCCTCGCCGTGTTTCTTGGCGGCGTGCTGGGTGCTGGCCTCGGCCTGATTGCCGAGCTTCTGGACCGTCGCCTGCGCAGCAGCAACGACCTGGCGGAGTTGCTGCAGGTGCCGGTGGTGGCGCTAGCCGGGAGAAAACGCATATCAGCCGTCGTGGGGCGATTGTC
>DAIMZB010000013.1:0-11457 GCA_036734185.1 Thiobacillaceae bacterium
CATGAACCTCTACGGTCAGGACATGGACGAAACCACCTCGCCGCTGGAATCCGGCCTCGCCTGGACCGTCGACCTGAAAACGGAGCGCGACTTCGTCGGCCGCAAGGCGCTGGAGGCGAGCGAGATCACCAAGCAGCTCACGGGCCTGCTGCTGCTGGACAAGGGCGTGCTGCGCAGCCACCAGAAAGTCTTCACCAGACACGGCGAGGGCGAGATCACCTCCGGCACCTTTTCTCCCACCCTGCAGCAGTCCATCGCGCTGGCCCGCATCCCGCTCGGGATCGCGCCGGGCGAGGAAGTGGAAGTGGAAATCCGCGACAAGAAACTGAAGGCAAAAGTGGTTAAATACCCCTTTGTGCGCAACGGCAAAGCATTAATCTGAACAGGAAGACAACAATGAGCATTCCCGCTGACCTGAAATACACCAAGTCCCACGAGTGGGTCAAAGTCGAGGCCGACGGCACCGTGACCGTGGGCATCACCCACCACGCCCAGGACCTCCTCGGCGACATGGTATTCGTTGAAAATCCGGCCGTGGGCCGTGCGCTCACCCAGGGTGAAGAGTGCGCCGTGGTCGAATCGGTCAAGGCCGCCTCGGACGTGTACGCCCCCATCGCGGGCGAAGTCGTGGCTGCCAATGGCGAGGTGGAATCCAGCCCGGAGAAGATCAACCAGGATGCTTACGGCGCCTGGATGTTCAAGATCAAGCCGGCGAATCCGGCCGATGTGAACGCGCTGCTCGACGCGACCGGCTACGAGGCCCACGTCGCCTCCGAAGCGCACTGAATTCAGGTAACTCCGTCCTGAAGCGTGGCAACGCTTCAGGACCAACAGGTCATTCACCATGCCTTTCATTCCTCACTCCGACGAGAACATCGCCGACATGCTGGCCGCCATCGGCGCCAAGGACCTTGACGCGCTGTTCGACGAAATCCCCGCCGCGCTGAAAGCCGGCAAGCTGAAGAAAGTACCGGCCGGCATTTCCGAGATGGAAATCACCCGCCTGATGACGGAACGCGCGGAAGCCGACGGCCGCTACCTCAACTTCCTTGGCGCCGGCGCCTACGAGCACCACATCCCTTCCGCGGTCTGGCAGATCACCACCCGAGGCGAGTTTTATTCCGCCTATACGCCCTACCAGGCCGAAGCGAGCCAGGGCACGCTGCAGCTGATCTACGAATACCAGACCATGATGACGCGCCTCACCGGCATGGACGTTTCCAACGCCTCGCTCTACGACGGCGGTTCGGGCCTCGCCGAAGCCGTGCTGATGGCGGTGCGCGCGAATAAGTCCGGCGCCCGCCGCGTGCTCATGCCGAAAACGGTGCACCCGCTGTATCGCGCGGCCTGCCGCGACATCATCAAGAACCAGAAAATCGAGCTGGTGGAAGTGGATTACCACCCTGACTCCGGCTGCACCGTGCTGCCCAAGGACGCCGAGGGTTGCGCGGCGCTGGTCGTCCCCCAGCCCAACTTCTTCGGCATGCTGGAAGACGTAGACGCCATGACCGACTGGGCGCACGCCAACGGTCTGCTGGCCATCGCCCTGGTCAACCCGACCACGCTGGCGGTGCTGAAGGCCCCTGGCAAGTGGGGCCAGACCGGCGCCGACATCGCGGTGGGCGACGGCCAGCCGCTGGGCGCGCCGCTGGCGAGCGGCGGCCCCTACTACGGTTTCATGTGCTGCAAGCAGGAATTCGTGCGCCAGATGCCGGGCCGCATCGTCGGCCGCACGGTCGACCTCGACGGCAAGCCCGGCTTTGCCCTGACATTGCAAGCCAGGGAGCAGCACATCCGCCGCTCCAAGGCCACCTCCAACATCTGCACCAACCAGGGTCTGGTGGTGACGGCCTCGACCATCTACATGAGCCTGCTCGGGCCGGAAGGCCTCGCCCGCGTCGCGCGCGCGAGCCACGCCAACACCAAATCCCTGGTCGGCAAGCTCGTCGCGGCCGGCGCCGAGCAGGCATTCAGCGGCGCATTCTTCCATGAGGCCGTGATCCGCACCAATGTGGACAACGGCAAACTGCTGCATTCGCTGGTCGGCCAGGGAATCGTGGGGGGCTATGACTTGTCGAAGGACTATCCTGAACTAGGCAACGCCATCCTGGTATGCGCGACCGAAACCAAGACCGAAGCAGACCTCGACCGCTACGCTGCTCAACTGCAGCGCATCGCGTCCAAGCTTTCCGAACCGCCGCCCTGCGCGCGGAAATGACGCAACACACCAACAAAGCAAAGGAGATCGACATGGCAACCGTAACTCTCGCAGGCAACCCCATTGAAGTGGTTGGCAACTTTCCGAAAGTGGGCGATACCGCGCCTGATTTCAAACTGGTGAACAAGGACCTGGCCGATGTCTCGCTGGCCAGTTTCGCCGGCAAGAAGAAGATCCTCAACATCGTGCCCTCGCTCGACACCCCGGTGTGCGCGAAATCGACCAAGGTGTTCAACGATGCCGCCGTCGGCAACACGGTGGTGCTGATCATCTCCGCCGACCTGCCCTTCGCCATGAACCGATTCTGCGGCGCGGAGAGCACCAACAATGTGGTGACACTGTCCACCATGCGCGGCTGGGACTTCAAGAAGAACTACGGCGTCGACATCCACAGCGGCCCGCTCGCCGGCATCACCGCGCGCGCCGTGGTCGTGCTGGACGAGAACAACAAGGTGCTGCACAGCGAACTGGTTCCCGAGATCAAACAGGAACCCAACTACGAGGCCGCCCTGGCGGCATTGAAATAATTTTTCCGCGCGCCCCGAGCCCCGCGGTCAACCGATTTAGATCATGCTGATATTTGACCACTCCCACCCCGGCCGCGCCGCCCATGCGCAGCTTCCGCCCCATGACGGCGTGCTCGACGATCTGCCCGCCGAACTGCTGCGCGACGAGCCGCCCGCGCTGCCGGAATGCTCTGAGCTGGACGTGGTGCGCCACTATACGCGCCTGTCCCAGAAGAACTTCTCCATCGACACCCAGTTCTACCCCCTGGGCTCATGCACCATGAAGTACAACCCGCGTGCATGCAATTCGCTGGCGATGCTGCCGCAGTTTCTGGCGCGCCACCCGCACGCCCCGGCGGAAACCGGGCAGGGCTTCCTGGCCTGCATGCATGAACTGCAGGAAATGCTGAAGGACGTCACCGGCATGGCTGGCGTATCGCTGGCGCCGATGGCCGGTGCGCAAGGCGAGTTCGCCGGCATCGCCATGATCCGTGCCTACCATGATGCACGCGGCGACACCGCACGCAGCGAAATCCTGGTGCCGAACGCGGCGCACGGCACCAATCCGGCCAGCGCGGTGATGTGCGGTTACACCGTGAAGGAGATCCCCACCGACCGCGAAGGCAACGTTGACCTCGATGCGCTGAAAGCCGCCGTCGGCCCGCAGACCGCCGGCCTCATGCTGACCAACCCGTCCACACTGGGCGTGTTCGAGAAGACCATCCAGACCATCCAGAAACTGGTACACGACGCCGGCGGACTGCTCTACTACGACGGCGCCAACCTCAACGCCATCCTCGGCTACGTGCGCCCCGGCGACATGGGCTTCGACGTCATCCACATGAACCTGCACAAGACCTTCTCCACCCCGCATGGCGGCGGCGGTCCCGGCGCAGGTCCGGTGGGCGTGGCCGAGCGCCTGTTGCCCTTCATGCCGGTGCCGGTGGTGATCAACGACAACGGCGTCTACCGCAACGCCACCGAGTCCGACCTGCCGCAGTCCATCGGCCGCATGAGCGCCAACGGCGGCAACGCCGGTGTACTGTTGCGAGCCTACATCTACGCACGCATGCTGGGTGCCGAAGGCATGCACCGCGTGGCCGAGTTCGCCACCCTGAACGCCAACTACCTGATGGTCAGGCTGCGCGATGCCGGTTTCGAACTGGCCTATCCCACAAGAAGAGCCAGCCACGAGTTCATCGTCACGCTGAAGAAGCTGAAAGATGAAACCGGCGTGTCCGCGATGGACTTCGCCAAGCGCCTGCTCGACTATGGCTTCCACGCGCCCACCACCTACTTCCCGCTGCTGGTGCCGGAGTGCCTCCTGATCGAACCCTCGGAAACCGAGAGCAAGGAAACGCTCGACGCCTTCATCGAAGCCTGTATCAAGATCAAGGAAGAAGTGTATGCGAACCCCGACCTGGTCAAGGGTGCGCCTTACACCCAGCCGGTGAGAAGGCTCGACGATGTCAAGGCGGCGCGCGAGCTTGACCTGGTCTACAAGGCCGGCTGACCTGCCATCGCAGCTATTGGGGGCGCAGCCAATGCGCCCTACAATGGCGGCCATGGACAAAGAATCCCCCTTCAAAGGCAAGACCGGCCTGACCCGGGTCTGGAACGCGCTCTTCTACTCGTTCGACGGTCTCAAGGCCGCCATCCGCCATGAGGACGCCTTCCGCCAGGAACTTCTCCTGACCCTCGTCTGCATCCCGCTTGCCTTGTGGCTCGAGCCCGGCGCCCTCGGCCGCGCGCTGATGATCGCGGCGCTGTTCCTGGTGCTCATTGTCGAACTGGTCAACTCCGCCATCGAAGCCGTGGTCGACCGGGTGTCGCTGGAAAACCATCACCTCGCCAAGCGCGCCAAGGACATCGGCAGCGCCGCCGTGCTGCTCAGCCTGATCAACGCCGCGGCGGTCTGGGCGCTGGTGCTTTCGGCCTGAATTCATCCCCAAGGAAAAGAGACCCATGCGCACACTGATCTGCGGCTCGCTCGCCTTCGACTCGATCATGGTGTTCAACGACCACTTCAAGCACCACATCCTGCCCGACAAGATACACATCCTCAACGTGTCCTTCCTGGTGCCCGACATGCGCCGCGAATTCGGCGGATGCGCAGGTAACATTGCCTACAACCTGAAATTGCTTGGTGGCGATCCCGTGATCATGGCGACCGTTGGTGAAGACTTTGCGCCCTATGCTTCGCGCCTCGACCAGCTGGGTCTTAGCCAGGAGTGCGTACGCACCGTCGCGGGCAGCTACACGGCGCAGGCCTTCATCACCACCGATCTTTCCGATAACCAGATCACCGCCTTCCATCCCGGCGCGATGAACCAGTCGCACCTGAACGACGCCTCAGCCGCCCGAGACATCCGGCTCGGCATCGTATCCCCCGATGGGCGCGATGGCATGCTGGCGCACTGCGCCCAGTTCAATGAAGCCGGCATCCCGTTCGTGTTCGATCCCGGCCAGGGCATGCCGCTCTTCAACGGCGACGAACTGATGCAGATGCTGCGCCAGTCCGACTACGTCACCCTGAACGATTACGAGGCAGAGCTCCTGCAGACCCGCACGGACAGAACCCTGGAACAGCTGGCGCGCGAAGTCGAGGCGCTGATTGTCACCAAGGGCGCGGAAGGCGCGGTTTTTCACGTGCCCGGAAAAACGATCGCCATTCCGGCAGCGCCCGCCAGCAGCATAATCGACCCGACTGGCTGCGGCGATGCCTTCCGCGCAGGCCTGCTTTACGGCATTGTCCATGGCATGGATTGGGAAACTACCGGGCGGCTCGCGAGTCTTATGGGTGCTATAAAGATAGAAAGCCGCGGCGGCCAGAACCATGCGGCCGATCGCCCGGAAATCGAAGCGCGTTTTGCCGAATCCTTCGGCTATCGCATTTAATTTTGGCCGCCGTGCCTATTACCTGAGAACTGGAGTCACCATGAAAAAAATCACCGTATTGCTGCTTGCATCCACCACCCTGTTCGTCGCGGGTTGCGCTGGCGGTCTGGGGGGCAAGGACTATTCCCGCGATCAGGCGCGTTCGGTTCAGGAAGTTCAGATGGGCGTGATTCAGTCGGTGCGCACCGTCAAGATCGAGGGTACCAAGAGCGTGGTCGGCCCTGCCGCCGGCGCCGTGGTCGGCGGGGTAGCCGGCAGCACCGTTGGCGGCGGCAGAGGCAGCATCGTCGGCGCGACGCTGGGTGCCGTGCTGGGCGGCGTGGGCGGCGCGGCGGCGGAAGAGGCCATCACCCGCAAGGATGGCGTGGAAATCACCGTCAAGCTCGATTCCGGCCGCGTCCTGGCCATTACTCAGGCAGCGGATGAAGAGTTCCGCGTCGGCGACCGCGTGCGGGTCCTGACCGGCGACGGCGTCACCCGAGTGACGCACTAATAATTCGTACGCCTAGCATCATCTACCTGTCCCCATCACACCCCGGGGACAGGGCTACCTGCTTGCGAAAATGATTCAGATCGGAAACGGTCTCAAATTTACAGCCAAACAGGCTGGAAAGATTTCTGAGAATGCCGCCAACAACGCGGTGTTCGCAATCCCTGTCAAAATTGATCTGCTTGTCCAGCCAGTGTTCCAGCCAGCCTGGATCGGGCAGACGGCTTTGCACGGTATCGTTCGGGAACAACCCCTCGTTCACATGCAAGTTGGTCGGGTGCAGTGGCTTTCCACTGCGGCCACTGCTTGCCATCAGCACCCCAATCCTGCTGAAGGCTTTCAACGCCTCGGAGCCTTCGCGCTCGATCGCGCGGCGCATGAACTTTAGATAAGCGCCGCCGTGGCGGCCTTCATCACGCGACAGCAGGGCGTAAATGTGCTTGATTACTGGCTCGGTATGCCAGTCCGCCGCGCGTCGATACCACTGCGTCAGCCGCACCTCCCCGCAAAAATGCAGCATCAGGGTTTCCAGGGGGGGCGCAGGGTCGAATTCAAAGCGCACGGCATGCAGCTCGGCTTCCGTTGGCAAAAGTTCCGGCCGAAAACGTCTCAGGTACTCCATCAGCACCAGTGCGTGCTTCTGTTCCTCGTAGAACCACACTGACATGAACGCCGAGAAATCGCTGTCATGGCGAAAATCACGCATGAACATCTCGGTTGCCGGCAGGGCCGCCCATTCGGTAATGGCGTTGTACTTGATGGTTTGCGCCTGCTCATCGGAAAGCTGGGCTTCGTCGAAATCGCCCCAGGGAACATCTGTGGCCATGCTCCAGCGAGCGGATTCGAGGGATTTGAAAAGTTCAGGGTAAAGCAAGGTCATTCCAATCGGTCTATGTGTCGACCAAATGTTAAGAACCAAACATGACGGATAAAAGACAACTTTCGGGCTGGGTGCCGGCTTCATCAAACAGACACGTATCGGACACACAAATGCAATGCAGTTCCAATAACCTGCCGCAAATCGATCATCAAGGAGGTCTCATGCTTGAATCCGCGGCGCTCAAATCAACCGGCCTGCATGGCCGTTTCAAGGTCTATCTTGCGGTCGATGACGTCGAAATCGCAGAAGCCCAGCAACTTCGTTACAAGGTTTTTGCCGCCGAAATGGGTGCGCGCCTGCCCACCGCCCATTTGGGCCTGGACATCGACTCTTTCGACAGCCTCTGCGACCACCTTCTGGTAAGGGACACCCTCAGCGGCGAAGTTGTCGGCACCTACCGCATCCTGCCGCCCGACTCGGCGAAAAAGTCCGGCTACTACTCCGAACAGGAATTCGATCTCACGCGCTTTCATTTCCTGCGCCCCCAAATGGCCGAACTGGGGCGCTCCTGCGTGCACCCTGAATATCGGAGCGGCGCAGTGATCGCCCTGCTCTGGCTGGGGCTGGCCGACTACATGACTCGCCACGGCTTCGATTACGTGATCGGTTGCGCCAGCATCGGAATGGCCGACGGCGGTCAACTTGCGGCCAGTGTCTACCGCCATGTCAGCGCCAGGCACTTGAGCCCCGTCGAGTGGCGCGCCACGCCGCGCAACCCCCTGCCGCTGGAATCACTCGACAATGGCACGCCTGGCCTGCCGCCGCCCCTCATCAAGGGCTATCTGCGCCTGGGCGCCCTGGTCTGCGGCGAACCGGCCTGGGATCCCGACTTCAATACTGCCGACCTGCTGATGCTGCTGCCGATGAGACAGATCAACCGCGGCTACATGCGGCACTTCATCAACAAGGGCGCTTAACAGGCCATGCAGCCTTAAAATAGGCTGCATGAGCGCCCTGTTTCGCCGCCTGTTCCGGCTGGCCCGGCTAAGCCTGCACCTGCTGCTGGGCATATTCCAGGCCGCCGTCCTGTTCGGCTTTTACTCCTTGGCCACGCGCGACCGCGTCATTTCGCGCTGGTCCGAGAGGCTTCTTGAAATCCTCGGCATCCGGCTCGTGGCAGGCGCGCCGCCAAAATTCACGCACGGCGCGCTCCTCGTCGCCAACCACATCTCCTGGCTCGACATCTTTGTCATTCACACCGCCAAACGCGTGCACTTCGTTTCCAAGCACGAGGTGCGCAACTGGCCGGTGGTCGGCTGGCTCGCCTGGCGTTCGGGCACTTTGTTCATACAGCGCGCAAAAAAGTCCGATACCGCGCGCATCAACCAGGAGATGCACGCGCTGCTACGGGATGGTGCATGGGTGGCCGTGTTCCCCGAAGGCACCTCGACCGACGGCAGCCGGCTGCTGCGCTTCCTGCCCTCGCTGTTCCAGCCCGCCGTGGACGAAAACCTGCCAGTCGTGCCGGCAGCCCTGCAATATCAGACGCAAACGGGCGCCTACACCGATGCCGCCGCCTATGCCGACAATGTCTCCTTTGGCACATCGCTTTGGCGCATCGCTGGCGAAAAGGAAATCGTGGCGCGTGTCACATTCGGTACGCCGATCCGCGGCGAAAACAGGCGCGTCCTGGCAGAGATGGCCCACCGGGAAATCGCAGGTGCCCTGGGCTTCGAAATTACTTCTTCGGCGCTTTTGTCTGCGGGCAGTCCACCTGGAACACCCGCCGATCTTCCAGCCTCAGGGCCGTGAGCTTGCCGCCCCACAGGCAGCCGGTGTCGAGCGACAGGACGTCTTCGCGCAGATAAAGCCCCAGTGCCGACCAGTGCCCGCAAACGACGGGAATGCCGGCAGTCTTGCGGCCGGGTACGTCGAACCAGGGAAGCAGCGGCGGCGGCGCGCTGCCCAGCCGGCCCTTGTGGTGGAATTCCATTTCACCGTCCGGGCGGCAGAAGCGCATGCGCGTGAAGGCATTGGTGATGACACGCAAGCGGTCCGCGCCGGTCAGGTCATCTGACCATTGCGCCGGCACCGATCCATACAGGTGCGCGAACACCCATTCGTAATCGGGGCCTCTTAACGCCGCTTCCAGCTCCTGGGCATGGAACAGCGTGTCTTCCAGCGACCAGCCCGGCCATGTGCCGGCATGCACCATCAGCACGCCGTGCTCGAAGTGCGCGATGTTGCGATGCAGGAGCCACTGCATCAGTTCGTCGCAGTCAGGCGCTTCAAGGATCGGCGCGAGGGTGTCGGTGTGGTGCACCTGGCGATGTCCTGCCCACACGCCGAGCAGATGCAGGTCGTGGTTGCCCAGCACCACGATCGCGCGTTCGCCGAGGTCGCGCACGAAACGCAGTGTCTCGAGCGATTCCGGGCCACGATTGACGAGATCGCCGACCAGCCACAGTTTGTCGCGTGCCTTGTCGAACCCGCAGTTCTCCAGGAGTTTCCGCAAGGACGCAAAGCAGCCCTGCACATCGCCGATCACATACGTCGCCACCTGTCACCCTTATTCGTTCCAGATTGGGCCCAATGATACAATCGTCTGCTGAATTTCTCGTTGCAAGCCATGCTGTCGCATCTCAACCCCCCCCAGCGCGAAGCCGCGAAATACCTGGACGGACCACTGCTGGTGCTGGCGGGCGCAGGCTCGGGCAAGACCCGGGTCATCACCCACAAGATCGCCTGGCTCATCCGCGAATGTGGCTACAAGCCCTCCAGCATCGCCGCCATCACCTTCACCAACAAGGCCGCCAAGGAAATGCAGGAGCGCGCCGGCAAGCTGCTGGAAGGCAAGGACGGCAAGGGCCTCATCGTCACCACCTTCCACTCTCTGGGGCTGCGCATTTTGCGCGAGGAGGCGGCCTCGGCGGGGCTGAAACCGCGCTTCTCGATCCTGGACAGCGCAGATGCCTCGCAGATCATTTCCGAAATCCTCAAGACCACTGACAAGCAGCTGATCCGCCAGGCCGCCACGCAGATTTCGCTGTGGAAAAACGGCCTGTTGTCCCCGGCGCAGGCGCAGGCGATTGCCGCCAACGAGCACGAACATGTCTGGGCCAAGCTCTACGACCGCTACGACGCCACCCTGCGCGCCTACCAGGCGGTGGATTTCGACGACCTCATCCGCCTGCCCGCCAGCCTCTTCTCGCAGCAAGGCGAAATCCGCGACAAGTGGCAGAACCGTCTGCGCCACGTGCTGGTGGACGAATACCAGGACACCAACGCCGCGCAATACCAGCTCTTGAAGCTGCTGACCGGCCCGCGCGCGAGCTTCACCGCGGTGGGTGACGATGATCAGGCCATCTACGGCTGGCGCGGCGCGTCGGCCGACAACCTGGCGGCGCTGAAGGACGATTACCCGCAGCTGCACGTGGTCAAGCTGGAGCAGAACTACCGCTCCACGGTGCGCATCCTCAAGGCCGCCAACAGCCTGATTTCGAACAACCCCAAGCTGTTCGAGAAGAAGCTCTGGAGCGAGCTTGGCGTCGGCGACGCGATCCAGGTGTTCGTCGCCAAGGACGATACACAGGAGGCGGAGTCCGTGGTCATGCGCATGCTGGCGCACAAGATGCAAAACCGCGCGCGTTTACGTGACTACGCCATTCTTTATCGCGGCAACCACCAGGCGCGCGTGTTCGAACAGGCGCTGCGCAACGAGAAAATCCCCTACAAGCTGTCGGGCGGACAATCGTTCTTCGACAAGGCCGAGATCAAGGACATCACTTCCTACCTGCGCCTCGTCGCCAACGCTGACGACGACCCCGCCTTCATCCGCGCGGTCACCACACCCAGGCGCGGCATCGGCGCCGCCACCCTGGAAGCCCTGGGTGCGGTGGCGGCCGACCTGCATGTCAGCCTGTTCGAGGCCGTGTTCTCCAGCGCAGCAGAAACACGGCTGAACGCCCGCCAGCTCGAACCGCTGCGAGCGTTCTGCGACTTCATCAACCGCATTGCCTTCCGCGCCGAAAAAGAGCCTGCCGAGCAGGTGCTCGACGACCTCATGCAGGCCATCGGCTACGAGGCATGGCTGTACGACAACGAAGAGCCCAGGGCTGCCGAAGTCCGCTGGAACAACGTGCAGGACTTCCTGCGCTGGCTCAAGACGCGCGGCGAGGAAGATGGCAAGAACCTGCTCGAACTCACCCAGATGGTGGCGCTCATCACCCTGCTGGAAGAGCGCGAGGACGAGGAGGCTGACGTAGTGAAGCTTTCCACCCTGCATGCCGCCAAGGGCCTGGAATACGACCACGTGTTCCTGGTCGGCGTCGAGGAAGGCATCCTGCCGCACCGCGAGGCCGCCGAGGAAGGCCGCCTGGAGGAGGAGCGCCGCCTGATGTATGTTGGCATCACGCGCGCGCGCAAGTCGCTGACGGTCACCTACTGCGAACGCCGCAAGCGCGCGGGCGAGTGGCTGGGGTGCGAACCCAGCCGCTTCATTGCGGAAATGGGCGCTGACATCGTC
>DAIMZB010000013.1:11467-24731 GCA_036734185.1 Thiobacillaceae bacterium
TCGTGAACATGGTGCCGATGAACTTGCAGAGCAGGCAAGCCGGACACTGCCGAAACCCGGCAGCAGGGCAGCGAGCGGCTGGCCGCTTTGAAAGCAATGCTGGCTTCAGGCTAAGCGCTGCTTCAACAACAAAAAAGGCCGCAGCTGGCTGCGGCCTTTTCTTTGCGCCACTGGCGCGAGGCTTACTTGGCGGCTGCGGCGGGCTCCGGAGCCTTGAAGCTGGCGCCGGCGGAATTGGCCATGTAGGCAACCGTGCGGGCAATCTCGACATCGGAAATCTCGGGGTCGCCGCCACGGGGGGGCATGGCGCGGATGCCGTTGATGGCATGGTTGATCAGCGTGTCATAGCCCTGTGCGATGCGGGAACCCCAATCACCCTTGTTGTTGAGCTTGGGCGCGCCCAGGGCGCCAGAGGTATGGCAGGAAGTACACACGGCGTTGAAGACTTCTTCGCCCGAGCGCTCCACGCGCGGGGCGTTGGCGTCACGCGCCTCGAGCTGGGCCACGGGCGCAATGTTTCTTAGCACGGCCTTTTCCGCAATTTCCGGACTATCCGCGTCAACCTGCTCGCCCTGGATGCTTTTGACCAGGGAAAGTATCAATACGATGGCGATCAGGGGAGCAACCAGCCCAACCGCAACAGAAACCAGCACTTCCTGGGGCGTGGCCTTGGTCATTTTGGCGTGGGGGTCAGCCATGTTTTTCTTTCCTTAGGAATTTCAAAAGCGTCAATTATATGTAAACCTCGGACGCCGGAAAAGCTTGGCTGGACGGGGAATGTCAAAAAAGATAAGCTTCGGCCTCCCGCGCCCGTAGCTCAGCTGGATAGAGTACTGCCCTCCGAAGGCAGGGGTCGTGCGTTCGAATCGCGCCGGGCGCGCCATAATTTGTCAGTGAAGCACCTTCCCAACCCGCCGGCTTTGTGGTGCAATCAATTCTTTAGTAATTTACTCAGGAATTAGCATGTCCGGTCTTTCTCCCGACTCCCCCATTCCCACCGAGATCAAGCTGCATAAAGCCTCGAAAAAGCTCGAAATTGCCTTCAACGACGGCTCTCGCTTCGAATTGCCGTTTGAATACCTGCGCGTTTACTCCCCGTCCGCCGAAGTCCGCGGCCACGGCCCCGGCCAGGAGGTCCTGCAGGTCGGCAAGCAGTTCGTCGACATCGAGCGCATCGAGCCCGTGGGCCAGTACGCCGTGGTGCTGGAGTTCTCCGACAAGCACAACTCCGGCATCTATTCCTGGGATTATTTGTACGACCTTGGCGCCCACTACAGCGCCAAATGGGAAGACTACCTGCAGCGCATGCAGGCCGCCGGCGCCTCGCGCGTCCCGGCCGACCACAAATACAACTAAACCCGATGCGGGCACTCGCGGAGATCGAGGCCGCGATTGCCGCAGCAACAGGCGCGCCCTTTAAAGCCTCATCCAGCCGGGCTCTTGGCGGCGGCTGCATCAACCAGGCCTGTCTCGTCGAGGGTGCCGGCCGCCGCTATTTCGTCAAGACCAACCGCGCCGAGCTTGCCGGCATGTTCGAGGCCGAAGCCCAGGGCCTGGCGGAACTCGAGGCCGCCCGTGCCTTGCGCGTTCCCCACCCGATTGCCAGCGGCGTTTCGGCTGGAGAGTCCTTCCTGGTTCTCGAACACCTGCAGCTGGGCGGGCGCGGCGACTGGGCGCAGCTGGGCCGCGGGCTGGCCCTCCAGCACCGGAAAACCGCAGCCAGCTTCGGCTGGGTTCGCGACAATACCATCGGCAGCACCGCCCAGATCAACACCCCGGCCGCAGACTGGCCCGGTTTCTGGCGCGAGCAGCGACTGGGGGTCCAGCTCGATCTCGCCGCAAGCAACCGCCTGGGCGCGAAACTGCAGCAGTTGGGCCATGAACTGCTGCCGAGGCTGGCGGACTTTTTTGCCGGCTACAGCCCCGTGCCGTCCCTTTTGCATGGCGACTTGTGGGGTGGCAATGCGGCTTTTACCGCAACGGGCGAGGTGGTGGTATTCGACCCCGCCGTCTATTACGGCGACCGCGAAACCGATCTCGCCATGACCGAGCTTTTTGGCGGCTTTGGCGCTGGGTTTTACGCCGCCTACCAGGAAGCCTGGCCGCTCGACCCCGGCTATGGCGCCCGCAAGTCGCTGTATAACCTCTATCACATCCTGAATCACGCCAACCTGTTCGGTGGCGGATATGTCGGCCAGGCCGAAGGCATGATGCAGCGCCTGCTGGCCGAGCTGAAATAACCCCCGTTCATCCCTGCTAAAGAAATGCAGGCCAATGCCGTTAGCGCTTAACAGGGCGGTGGCGACAGGCTTGGCCATGCCGTCCGACAGACAAACAACCATAATCAATCTCGGAGAACGGTCATGTTTAATCGTGTCGTGCTATCCCTGTTCGGGCTGCTGATGTCTTGCGCGGCCTATGCGATCAACCCCTACATCTACGGCAACAAGCTGGACGGCGCCGGCAACGTGCAGACTGTTGCCAGCGCAGCAGAGAAGCGCCTCGAGGCGCAGGGCTTCAAGGTCGTGGGCAAATATTTCCCGAAGAATCATGCCGGCTACGGCGTGGTCGTGGCTACCGATGCCGACATGCTGAAACACATCGCCGACAAGGGCGAACAGACCATCGTCGGCGCCGGCATCCGCGTTGGCGTCAAGGCCGACGGCACGGTGTCCTACATGAATCCGGACTACTGGTATCGCGCCTTTTTCCGCAACGACTTCGCCTCGGTTGAAAAAACAGTGGCCGGCGTCCAGGAAAGACTGGGCAAGGCGCTGGGCGCTGGCGAGGGGTTCGGCGGCAGCGAAACGGCCCGCTCGCTGAGCAACTACCGTTACATGATCGGCATGGAGCGCCTCGACTCCCCCAAGAACAAGCTTGCGGAGGCCGAAAGCTTTGATGCGGCAGTCAAGACCATCCGCGACAATCTCGCGAAGAAAGTCGCCGACACATCCAAGGTCTACGAAGTCATCATTCCCGGCAAGCAGCTGGCCGTGTTCGGCGTGGCATTCAATGATCCGAAGACCGGCGACGCCGCCTGGATGAAGGCAATCGAACAGCCCGAAACCATGGCCGCGCTGCCCTATGAAATTTTCGTCACCGGCAAGGAAATCCAGGCGCTGCATGCCCGCTTCCGCCTGGCAGTGAGTTTCCCCGACACCGGAATGGGCACGTTCATGCGGATTTCCCACATCCCCGGCGAGATTCTCGAGACCATGTCCTACGTTGCCGGTGCCAAGTCAGAAGCGGCTTCTGCACCCTGATTGGCGGCTGCGCCGAAATAAAGTTTTTTCGGCGCCTAGTCGTTAGAAATCGACATACCCGGCAATTTGACCGCAGAGCATACACAATGGAAACCCCTGCCTCACTGCAAGGCGTCAAGGTCATGGTGATTGACGACAGCAACACCATACGCCGCAGCGCAGAAATTTTTCTGAACCAGGCAGGCTGCGAGGTCATCCTGGCCCAGGACGGCTTCGAAGCATTGGCCAAGATCACCGACCATCAGCCTGACGTGGTGTTCGTGGACATCATGATGCCCCGTCTGGACGGCTACCAGACCTGCTCGCTGATCAAGCGCAACGCGCGCTATCGCACCACACCCGTGATCATGCTGTCCTCCAAGGACGGCCTGTTTGACCGCGCGCGCGGTCGCATGGTGGGTTCGGATGAATATCTGACCAAGCCTTTCACCAAGGACACGCTGCTGAAAGCAGTACGCGACCATACCCTGCCAAGGGCAGCCTAACATTTACCACGGAGCTAGACATGGCAATCAGCCGCATTCTTGTTGTTGACGATTCCCCGACGGAGCGTTTTTTCATCTCTGATCTGCTGGTCAAGAACGGCTACCTGGTGAGCATGGCCGAAAGCGGCGAGGAAGGCATCGCCCAGGCCAAGCAAACCCAGCCCGACCTCATCATCATGGACGTGATCATGCCGGGCATGAACGGCTACCAGGCCACGCGTGCGCTCTCCAAGGATGACGAAACCAAGAACATTCCGGTCATCATCTGCACCACCAAGGACCAGGAAACCGACAAGGTCTGGGGCCTGCGCCAGGGCGCCAAGGCCTACATGGTCAAGCCGGTCAACCCTGACGATCTGCTCAAGCAGATCCGCGCCCTGGGCTAGCCGCCACGCCGACATGGCCCGCAAATTCAACCTCCGCCAGTTCCAGACCGACCTCTCGCAGCGCATGCAAGCGGCGGCCCGGATGCCGGCGCAGGCTTCGCGCCTGGGGTTCCAGGCGGCCGGCGCCAACTGGCTGGTGCCGCTGGACGAAATCGACGAAGTCATGCCCCTGCCTGAAATCGTTGCCACGCCGGGAACGACGCGCTGGTTTCGCGGCATGACGAATATCCGCGGCAATCTTTACGCGGTAACCGACCTGAGCGATTTTCTCGAAGGCACACCCACCCAGGAATCCCCAGAAACCCGCCTGCTCCTGGTGCACCGCAAACATGGCGTGAATGCCGGCTTGGTCATCCAGCGTTCGCTCGGCTTGCGCCAGATCGCACAGTTCGAAAAAAACCACGCAACACCTCAATGGGCCTGCTGCGCCGGCGGCTTCCAGGAGCCGGATGGCACCGGCTGGCTGGAAATCGACCTGGGACGGCTGCTCGCCGATCCCGCGTTTCTGTCTGTAGAAACACAATAATCCGTTCTTGTGGAGAACCCCATGTCCAAGGCCAACCCCATCACCAAACTCAAGGGCCTCGCCGGCCGCATGTCCAGCTCGGTCAAGGGCATGTCGGCAAAAGACCAGACCACGATGATCATGCAGAACCTGCGCAAGCTTGCGGATCGCCCCGCAGGCAAGGTTCCTCTGATCGGCCATCTCCCGGTAGAAAAGCAGTATCTCTATGTGAGCGGCACGCTGCTCGGCTCCCTGCTGCTTGCGGCGGGTTTCACCGTCTACGGTGCCGTGAAATCGAGCAACCAGGGCCATTATCTTGACCGCGCCGGCTACATCGGCATGCTCACGCAGCGCCTCCCCAGCCTGGCGCAGCAGGCAGTGCAGGGCAACGAAAAGGCATTCTCTGCGCTGTCGCAGGAGACCCGGGATTTCACCTCCACCTTGAAGGATCTGCAGAACGGCGGCAGCCAGGCGCCCGCCTCCCCTTTTGACGCGCAACTGGTGCTCACAAAAATCGACGGCATGTGGAAAAAGCTGGAACCGCAGGCAGCGCTGATCTCCAAGAATCAGGCCGTGCTGATCAGCCTGAACAAGAATATCGAAAAAATCAGCAAGCTGTCGAACGGCATGCAGGACCTGACCGAAAAGATGTCCGCCTCCATGTTGGCAGGCAACGCCAACAGCCGCCTGGTCTCGAACGCCAACCACCTCATGACGCTGACGCAACGCATCGCCAAGAACGCCAACGCCTTGCAGGCTTCGGACACCCCTAACCCGGCCATTTTTCTGCAGCTGGAAAAGGACATCACCAGCTTCCGCGACATTGTCGGTGCGCTTGAAGGCGCGAACATGAGTGCGCAGGCCTCGGAACTGCTGACCGAGGTGGGCGACTCCACCGGCGACCTGGTTGAATCCGTTGGCGTCGTGCTCGCCAACACGCCGGAACTGCTGAAATCCAAGACCGCCGCACGCGAGCTTTTCAACAACAGTGACCAGATGCTGAAAACCGCCACCGAGCTCAGCAACAAGTACGGCACTGCCGGCTCGATTTCCTACGCGCTCGCCGCCCTGTTCGCCTTGCTGGCGATCAGCTCCCTGGTGCTGCTGGGCCTGGTCAACATCAACGAAACCAAGACCCGCGCGCGCAAGACCGAAGAAGAAAACTCCCGCAACCAGGAGGCCATCCTGCGGCTGATGGACGAGCTGGGCGAACTGGCAGACGGCAACCTCGCGGTGACCGCGAGCGTGACCGAGGACATCACCGGCGCCATCGCCGACTCGATCAACTTCACCGTCGAGGAACTGCGCTCGCTAGTGCGCGGCATCAACAACGCAACGGCGCAACTAAACAGTGCCGTACGCGACGCCAACCAGATTTCAGAACAGTTGACGGCAGCATCCAGCCGCCAGGCGGACGAAATCGAGGAGACCTCACAGGCGGTGGTGAACATTTCCCAATCGGTTCAGCAGGTATCCAACAATGCCGCCGAATCCGCACAGGTGGCCGAACAATCGCTGGCTGCCGCCGAGAAAGGCCAGCAGGCGGTGCAGAACACCATCACCGGCATGAACTCGCTGCGCGAGCAGATCCAGGAAACCTCGAAGCGGATCAAGCGGCTGGGTGAATCCTCTCAGGAGATCGGCGAAATCGTGGAACTGATTTCAGACATCACCGAGCAGACCAACGTGCTGGCCCTGAATGCCGCCATTCAGGCAGCCTCCGCCGGCGAGGCGGGCCGCGGCTTCTCGGTGGTTGCGGAAGAGGTGCAGCGTCTGGCGGAACGCTCCGCCGAGGCCACCAAGCAGATCGCTGCGATTGTCAAAACCATTCAGTCGGACACGCAGGACACCGTCGCCGCGATGGAAATCTCCACCCAGAGCGTGGTGGAGGGTGCGAAGCTGTCCGATGCCGCCGGCCAGACGCTCAACGAGATTGGCGAGGTGTCGAAAAAGCTGGCCACCCTGATTGCCGGCATTTCCGCCGCAACCCAGAGTCAGGCCGCAGCCACGGCCAAGGTGGCGGAAACCATGCAGGACATCCGCAACATTTCCATGCAGACCAGCGAGGGCACGCGCCAGACGGCCCAGTCAATCGGAAGCCTGACCAAGCTGGCCGAAACCCTGAAGGATTCCGTGTCCGGCTTCAAGCTCGCCTGACCGATCGCTGATATCCAAGGAAACACCCAATGAGCGCCACGCTGGATTTTGATACCGGGCCCCTGAACTGGGTACGAGGCGACATCGAGACCGCCCTCAAGAGCGCGGCCGAAAGAATACGCGCCTACGGAACCGACCAGAGCCTGGAAAACGCCTTGCGGCTGGCGCGCGATGAAGTTCACGGTGCGACTGGCGCTTTGCGCATGGTCGGTCTCGAAGGCGCCGCCAAGGTCCTCTCTTCGCTCGAGGATGTGCTAACGGCCATGGACGGCAAATCCATCACGGCCGACCCACTGAACCTGAAGACTGCACTCGATGCCGTGGAAACGCTGCTCAAATGGGTAGTGCGCATGGCCGAGGGCCGCGGCGAAGGTGAGCTTGCACTGTTCCCGACTTACCGCAGGCTGCGCGAACTGGCAGGCGTTGAAAAGATCTTCGAGGGGGAACTGTTTTACCCCAACCTCAGAATCAAGATCGACGAAAATTCGGCGGCAAATCTCGCGGAGAATGAATTGCCGCAGCGCGTGAGAGCCGCGCGTGCCGGTTTTCAGCGCGGACTTCTCGCCTTTTTGCGCGGCAACAAGGCAGAGGCCGGCCTTGCCGCCATGGCCAGGGCGCTGGCGGAAGTTGAATCCTGCGTTTCCTCCCAGGCTGCGCGCGCCTTCTGGTGGGCCTGCAAGGGCTTCGTCGATGCGCTACTGAACCGGGGCATCGAGCCGGATGCCCACGTCAAGCAGCTGCTTGCCCGAATCGACCTGCAAATGCGTCACCTCATCGAAGGTTCTCCGCAAGTGGCCGAGGACCTGATGCGGGATGCGCTGTTCTTCATTGCCAAAAGCAAATCCATGGGCGACGACTCGGAAGCGGTGCGCTCCGCTTTCGGTCTGGAAAAATACCTGCCAAAACGGCAAATGGACGCCGAGCAAATGGCGCGCATACGGCCTGTGCTGAAGCTTCTCAAGGAAAACCTCGCGGAAGCCCGCAATCTCTGGCACGGCTACTCAGAAGGCAAGCAGGAGTCGCTGCCTGCTTTCCAGGCATCGGCGGCGCAGCTTTCGACGCAGGTGGGTGCGCTGGGTGTTCCCGCCGCCACCGGGCTGATTGCCGCAACCGCGGAAACGGCGGATGCTGTGCGTGTGCTTTCGGGCGACGCACTGGCTGCCGCCCAGCTGGAAATCGCCACCACCCTGCTTTTTCTTCAGAATGCGGTGGAAAGCGACGACATCCTCGACCCCGATTTCCAGGCTCGCGCGCAAAACCAGATGCGGCGTCTGGCGGCAGCGCGCTCGGGGCATGCAGAAGGCAGCGCCTCCGATCTGATGGACGAAGGCTCGCTCAAGGCCGCCGAACATGCCCTGCTCGCGCAGCTGGGGCAGGAAATCCGCAGCAGCCTGCAGCAAATGGAGGAGGCCCTGGATGCCTTCTTCCGCGACGCGGAGGCGCGCGACGGCCTCGCCTCGCTCGACATACTGTCCACTCAGGTTCAGGGCGCACTGTCTATTCTGGAGCAGGCCGAGGCCAGCCAGTTGCTGCGGGCGGCGATGGAGGCCATCCGGCCTTATGTCATCTCCGGAATCCCCACGGACAGCGAAAAGGCCCGCATTGCGGACGCCCTGTCCAGCCTGGGGCTCTTCATCGAGGCACACTGCGCCGGGCGGGAAGATGCGAGGCGGATACTGCAGCACCCCCTGGCTGGTTTCGGACTCGCCGAGCCTGCTCCGGAACCGGAGGAAGACGATTTTTTCGTATCTGAGGCGGCCGCCCCCGCCTCTGAAACCGAACTCGACCATATAGAACTCGCCATCGCCGAGGCGACGAACGAGCCGCCTGCCTCCGTTCTGGCGCTGGAATTTCCCTCCCTGGATCTGGAGATGCCGGACACTGCCGAAGCCGAACCGGCCAAGCCCACGGCTGAGGCAGAAATCAGGGATTCCCTGATGGGTCTGGCATTTGATGCCGAGTGGCAGGCCCACATGGAGCAGGAAACAGCCGTCAAAGCGCGCGCCGATAGCGAAGACGCAGAACGGCAACCCGCTGAAGCAGCTTCTGCGCCAGTTGAAACCGCCCCGGCAATGCCGGAAATCGACCCCGAGCTCCTGGATATTTTCCTCGAGGAAGCCGGTGAAGTCCTCGGCAACATGGCGACAGCCATCAATGCATGCGAGGACAATGCCGACGACCGAGAAAACCTTACCGTTGTTCGCCGCGCTTTCCACACCCTGAAGGGGAGCGGGCGCATGGTTGGTCTAGCCGAATTCGGCGAGGTGGCGTGGGGCATGGAGCAATTGCTGAACATCTGGCTCGCGGCAGAAAGGCCCGCCACGGCGCCACTTGTTTCCATTGTGCGCGAGGCGCATGACTTGTTTGAAACCTGGGTCGCCGACCTGCATCTAAATCCATCAACCCGGATCGACGCCAGCGAACTGCTCGCGCAAGCCGGCCGCCTCGCCCACAGCCTGCACGAAGCCGCTGCGACCGAAATAGAGCCTCATGCCGAGACCGGTGCGGCCCCCGTCGAAGAGCCAGCTTTAGATGCCGGCCCTGCACTGGAAGAACCCATTCTCTTTGACAGCGCGCCCGACTCCGCTCAAGCATTCTCTGCCACAGGCTCTGCACAACTCGCGCCGCCGGAAGAAATCGAGATCGGCACCGCCAGGCTGTCGCTTGCCCTTTACGAGATATTCAAGACTGAATCCGCAACCTGGGCAGAAGCCCTGCAGGAGGAGATCGATCGACTGTCGGAAAACGATCATGCCGTCATCAGCGATATTGCCCGCCGCGGTGTGCACACGCTGGCCGGCATCGCAGGAACAACCGGCTTCGTTCAGCTGGCCAATCTTGCGCTCGCCGTGGAGGCCTATTTCAGAAGGCTCGATGACCGGCCAGTCCCGCAGGTGGCGCTCCATACCGTTCTGGATGCCCTAATTCGCATCAACGGCATGATAGAGAACATCCATTCCCGCGTTGTGCCGATGCAGGCGGCAGCACTGGTTTATGCGCTTAACCAGCTACCCACGGAAAACCCCGAAGCCGCGCCAGCAGCATCATTCGGAGACATCACCTCAGAAGCGCTGCGCGGCAATGAACGCGTTGAAGCAATCGAACTGACAGCGACGCCTGTACCGGAGACCCCATCCGAGGCTCCCGCTACCAACCAGCCCCCGGAAGAAATCGAATTGCAGGGCGAGGTTATGCAGCCCAGTCCGGAAGCTGCGCCCGTTTTCGAACAGCGCGACATCCACGACGAGATCGACCCGGTGCTGCTGCCCATTTTCCTGGAAGAGGCCGAGGCCCTTGTTCCCGAAGCGGCGCAAGCCCTGCGCAGCTGGGTTTCCGCACCGGGCGAAACCAGCGGCCCCTTCGCGCTGAGGCGCATCCTGCACACACTCAAGGGATCCGCACGCATGGCCGGCGCAATGCGCCTCGGTGAACTGACCCACATCATGGAATCGCAGGTGATTTCAGTGCTGGAAGGCCAGATGGGCGTCGATGCCGCCATGCTGGAAAAACTCGAGGAAGAATTCGACCATCTCGCGACGGCAGTCGACCGGCTCAAGTTCGGCACGCCCGAGCCTGTGGAAATCCGGCATGTCGAAACCGAGGTCGCCGACGCCGATATTCTGGTGCCCCCGCCAACGGAGGCCGCTCCATCCACGGAACCTGATATAGCGCCACAGGCAGCCGTTGTCCCGCCTGCGCCGGCGCAGACGGCTGCCCCTGCAGCGCCCGAACCCCAGGCACGAGACAACGCAACGCTGCGAGTGCGTGCCGACTGGGTCGATCGCATGGTCAACCAGGCCGGCGAAGTGGCCATTGCCCGTTCCCGCATTGAAAGCCAGATGTACGCGCTCAAACGGCAGACCACAGAACTTTCCGAAGCGCTGCGCCGCCTGCGTGACCACCTCCGCGAGGTGGAAATCCAGGCCGAGTCGCAGATGCAGGCTACTTTCCAGAGCCAGTCCGACAAGGAACAGTTCGACCCGCTGGAGTTCGATCGGTTTACCCGTTTCCAGGAAGTGACCCGCTTCCTGGCGGAAAGCGTGCACGACATTTTTACCGTGCAGCAGACGCTTACGACCCAGCTTGGCGAAGCCGACGCCGCGCTCCTGCAACAGGCCCGAATGAACCGCGAGCTGCAGCAAAACCTGATGCGGGTGCGCATGGTGCCGCTTTATAGCGTGTCCGAGCGCCTTTATCGCGTGGTGCGGCAGGCGGCACGCGACCTTAACAAACGCGCGCAACTCGACATCCAGGGCGGCGACATCGAAATCGACCGTGGCGTGCTGGAAAAAATCGTTGCCCCCATCGAACACCTGCTGCGCAACTCCATCGCCCACGGACTGGAAACGCCAGAGCAGCGCGCACAGGCAGGCAAGCCCGAGTACGGCGAAATCAGGCTTTCCGCCAGGCATGAAGGCAACGAAATGGTGCTGACGGTAAGCGATGACGGGGCTGGCCTCGACCTGCATCGCATCCACAAAAAGGCGGTGGAACGCGGCCTGCTCAATGCCGGCGTCGAGCCTGGCGGCAATCAGCTTGCACAAATGATTTTCGTGCCTGGATTTTCCACGGCCGATGAGGTCTCCCAGATCGCCGGCCGCGGCGTCGGCATGGATGTGGTGAGAAACGAAATTGCAGGGCTGGGCGGCCGCATTGAAATCGCGACCGAAGCCGGCAGGGGCGTCACCTTCACCATTTACCTGCCGCTCACGCTGGCCGTGACACAGGCCGTCATCATCACCGCGAACAAGAGCGAGTATGCGCTGCCAGCAACGCTGGTCGAGCAGGTACAGGAACTCAAGCCCGAGGCCTTGTCCGTCGCGCTGCAGGCGCGCGCCATCGAGTGGCGCGGCAACCACTATCCGCTGTCCTATCTGCCGCATCTGCTTGGGCAGAACGACGCCCTGCACGAGGTGCTGCGCTTCAACTCCATCCTCTTGATGAAAAGCGGCACCTCGCATGCAGCCATTCTGGTGGACAGCGTCGAAGGCACGCGAGAGGTCGTGGTCAAGAACATCGGTCCCCAGGTTTCCCGCGTGACCGGCATCGCCGGAGCGACGGTGCGTGGCGACGGCAAGGTCATCCTGATTCTGAACCCCGTCCCCCTTGCGATCCGCGCGCTCAGCCTGCCCGTCGAGGCATCGCATACCGCCGTTCCCGAGGCGGTCGTTGCCGAGGAAGCCGCGCAGGCGCCGATGGTGATGGTGGTGGACGACTCTCTCACTGTGCGCAAGATCACCGGCCGCCTGCTCGCACGCGAGGGTTATCGCGTGGAGACTGCGAAGGACGGCGTCGATGCCCTGGAGAAGATGCACGACATCCTGCCGGACCTTGTCCTGCTCGACGTCGAAATGCCGCGCATGGATGGCTTTGAGCTGGCGCGCGTCATGCGCAACGATGCACGCCTGAAGGGCGTGCCGATCATCATGATTACTTCGCGCACGGCCGACAAGCACCGCAACCACGCACTGGAAATCGGCGTCAACGTTTATCTCGGCAAGCCCTTCCAGGAGGCGGTGCTGTTGTCACATATCGCCGACCTGCTGGGCGAGCGGGCGCTGATTTCGGTCTGACGCCGGGTTTTGGCGGCGGCACAGGCGGCTGCGGCCGCCTTTCTTTTTTCTTACCCGGCAGCCGGGTTCCAGTCGACCAGGCCCGTGTATGCCGTCAGCAGCACCACCATGCCGAACACGATGCGATACCAGGCGAAGACGGTGAAATCATGCCTTGAAATAAAGCGGATCAGCGCGCGCACCGCAATCGCTGCGCTTATAAAGGAAGCGACAAAGCCAACCACCAGCAATTCAATGTCATTGCTGTCAAACAGGCTCCAGTGCGTATAAACCTCATAAAGCGAGGCCATGCCCAGCGTGGGCACCGCGAGGAAAAAGGAAAACTCCGTCGCGGTCTTGCGCGAGAGTCCGTACAGCAGTCCGCCAATAATGGTGGCGCCGGAACGCGACGTGCCGGGAATCAGCGCAAGCGCCTGGATGAAGCCCATCACCACCGCATCCTTCCATCTCATCTTGTCGACATCGTCGATATGCTTGCTGTGCGGCATTTTCTCCGCCCACAGGATGACAACGCCGCCGATGATGAAAGCCAGGGCCACCGGCACCGGGGAAAACAGCACGGCCTTGATCTTCTGCCCGAACAGCAGCCCGATCACCGCCAGCGGCAAAAAGGCCAGAAACAGGTTGAACACGAACCGGTTCGCGGCCGGGTCGCGGCCCAAGCCCGCGGCCACCCCGGCAAAGCGCGCCCGATAATCCCACACCACGGCGAGTATCGCACCGAGCTGGATGGCGATGGAAAACACCTTGCCTTTTTCATTGTTGAAGCCGAGCAGGTCCCCGGCCAGGATGAGATGGCCGGTGCTGGAAATAGGCAAGAACTCGGTCAGCCCTTCCACGACGCCCATGACCAGGGCCTTGAGTACAAGAATGATATCCATGGATGAAGTAATAA
>DAIMZB010000013.1:24741-26041 GCA_036734185.1 Thiobacillaceae bacterium
GGCCTGAACTGGCTAACGCATCATACCCGATGATGGCGGCACGGTCGCGCGCATCCTGCAGCGGCAACGCCGCCGTATCTATACGGAAATGAAAAGCCGGCTCGCACTTTTGGTGCGGGCCGCGGAGGGTCAGGCCTTGCGGTAGATTTCAGCGCCCTGCTTCACGAATTCGATGGCTTTCTGTTCCATGCCCTTGGCCAGTGCCTGCTCTTCGCTGACGCCTTCCTTCGCCGCGTACTCGCGGACGTCCTGGGTGATCTTCATGGAACAGAAGTGCGGCCCGCACATGGAGCAGAAATGCGCGACCTTGGCGCCATGCTGCGGCAGGGTCTCGTCGTGAAATTCACGCGCCTTGTCCGGATCGAGGCCAAGGTTGAACTGGTCTTCCCAGCGGAACTCGAAGCGCGCCTTGCTCAATGCATTGTCGCGGATCTGCGCGCCGGGATGACCCTTGGCCAAATCCGCCGCATGGGCTGCGAGCTTGTAGGTGATGATGCCTTCCTTCACGTCGGCCTTGTTGGGCAGGCCCAGATGCTCCTTGGGCGTCACATAGCACAGCATTGCAGTGCCGTACCAGCCGATCTGCGCCGCACCAATTCCGCTGGTGATATGGTCGTAGCCGGGGGCGATGTCGGTAGTAAGCGGGCCGAGGGTATAGAACGGCGCTTCCTTGCACCAGTCGAGCTGCAGGTCCATGTTCTCCTTGATGAGGTGCATGGGCACGTGGCCGGGACCCTCGATCATTACCTGCACATCGTGCTTCCAGGCTACGTCGGTGAGCTCGCCCAGGGTCTTCAGTTCGCCGAGCTGGGCGTCGTCATTGGCGTCGTAAATGGAACCGGGGCGCAGGCCGTCGCCGAGCGAGAAAGCGACGTCGTAAGCCTTCATGATTTCGCAGATTTCCTCGAAGTGGGTGTAGAGGAAGGATTCTTTGTGGTGCGCGAGGCACCACTTGGCCATGATCGAGCCGCCGCGCGACACGATGCCGGTCATGCGCTTGGCCGTCATCGGCACATAGCGCAGCAGCACGCCGGCATGGATAGTGAAGTAGTCCACGCCCTGCTCGGCCTGCTCGATCAGGGTGTCGCGGAACATTTCCCAGGTCAGTTCCTCGGCCTTGCCGTCGACCTTTTCCAGCGCCTGGTAGATCGGCACAGTGCCGATGGGCACGGGGCTGTTGCGAATGATCCACTCGCGCGTTTCATGAATGTGCTTGCCGGTGGAAAGGTCCATCACCGTGTCGCCGCCCCAGCGGATCGACCAGGTCATTTTTTCGACTTCCTCGCCGATGCCGGAAGAC
>DAIMZB010000014.1:0-23524 GCA_036734185.1 Thiobacillaceae bacterium
GGACTGGCCGGCGCCCTGAACGAACTGCTTGCCCCCCTCGAGAAGCCGCTCGACCCCACAGGCGCCAAACCTTTCATCATCATGCTGGCCGGGGTCAACGGCGCGGGCAAGACCACCAGCATCGGCAAGCTCGCCAAGCTGTATCAAGGCGCCGGCAAGTCGGTGCTGCTCGGCGCGGGGGACACCTTCCGCGCCGCCGCGCGCGAACAGCTGCAGGTTTGGGGGGAACGTAACAACGTCGCGGTCGTTAGCCAGGAAAAAGGCGATTCCGCCTCGGTGATTTTCGACGCGGTGAATGCCGCACGCGCACGCGACATCGACATCGTTCTGGCCGACACCGCCGGCCGCCTGCCGACCCAGCTCCATCTCATGGAAGAAATCCGCAAGGTGAAGCGCGTGATCCAGAAGCTCGATACGACGGCGCCGCATGAAGTGCTGCTGGTGCTCGACGGCAACACCGGGCAGAACATGGTCAGCCAGGTCAAGGCTTTCGACGACGCCCTGGGGGTGACCGGCCTCGTCATCACCAAGCTGGACGGCACCGCCAAGGGCGGCGCACTGGCCGCCATTGCCATGGCGCGTCCGATTCCCGTGCGCTACATCGGCGTGGGAGAAAGCCTGGACGACCTCAAACCCTTTGTCGCGCGTGAATATGTGGAAGCCTTGATCGGAGACAGCCAGGGATGATCCAGTTCTCGCAGGTCACGAAACGCTACCCCGGCGGCCACAGCGCGCTGGAAGACATCACACTCGGGATCGAGAAAGGCGAGCTGGTATTCCTCACTGGCCATTCGGGGGCCGGAAAATCGACCCTGCTCAAGCTCATTGCCGCCATAGAACGGCCGACCAGCGGCGCGGTCACCGTCAACGGCCAGAATGTCGGTCGACTGTCGCGCCATGCCGTGCCCTTCCTGCGCAGGAACATTGGCCTGATTTTTCAGGACCACAAACTCCTGTTCGACCGCAGCGTGCTCGAGAACACCCTGCTGCCCTTGTCCATCAGCGGCTTTGACCGCCGCGAGGCGCTCAAGCGCGCGCGTGCGGCCCTCGACAAGGTGGGCCTGCTCAATCGCGAGCGCGCCCTGCCGGTTGCCCTGTCCGGCGGCGAACAGCAACGTCTGTGCATCGCCCGGGCCGTGGTCTCCCGGCCTGCGCTGGTGCTGGCCGACGAACCCACGGGCAACCTCGACACCGGCTACGCCATTGATATCCTCAACATGTTCAAGGACTTTCACCGCGTCGGCACCACGCTCGTCATCTCGACCCATGACGAACGCGCCATTCAGGCCATCGGCGGACGCGTGATCCATCTGGACCACGGCAGACTGGGAGGCGCGGCATGAGCGGCTGGCTCGCACACCACCTTGCTTCGCTTGCCGACGCGTTGCGCCGCTTTTTGCGCACGCCGTTTGCGGCGGCCTTTACCGCGCTCGCCATTGGCGTCGCGATCACGCTGCCGGTCAGCATGTATCTCGTGGTGAAAAACATCAACCATCTCGCCGGCGACCTGCCCACGCGGCCGGAAATCAGCGTCTTTCTGTCCGATAAGTCGACGTCGGGCGAGCGCGAGGCCATCAAGCGAAAGCTTGAGGCAAGCCCCGCCTTCAACAATGCCCGCTTCGTTTCCAGCGAGGCAGCGCTGGAACACCTGAAATCGCAAGGCTTGTCCGATATTACCGCCGGCCTGGACCGCAACCCCCTGCCGGATGCCTGGGTGCTGAGCATGCGCGAGGCCAGCCCGGCCGATATGGAAGCCCTGCGCAAGGAATTGATGGCCCAGCCCGGCGTGGAAAGCGTGCAGGCCGACAGCGCCTGGGCGGAACGCCTGCAAGCCATGCTGAACATCGGCAGGCAGGTCGTGCTGCTGCTGGCCGCGCTTTTCGGCCTCGCCCTGGTCGCCATCGCCAGCAACGCCATCCGTGCACAGATCCTGTCGCGGCGCGAGGAAATCGAGGTCAGCCGGCTCATCGGCGCCACCGACCGTTATATCCGGCGGCCCTTTCTCTATTACGGCGCGTTGCAGGGCGCCAGTGGCGGGCTGACCGCGCTGATTGTCCTGACCCTGCTGGGGTGGGCGCTGGGCGACCCCATCAGCCAGCTTGCCAGCCTGTATGGCTCGCCTTTTCGGATCGTGACGCTCGGCCTGGCCGAAATCGGCGTCGTGCTTGGGGCCGCCACCCTGTTCAGCTGGCTTGGCGCCTGGGTTGCCGTAGGCCGGACGCTGCGAAAATTTGATTAGTTGACCAAATTAGTTGACTATTCGGGTGAACCTTTCTATCCTTTGGCACTCAGAAAGCCTGAGTGCTAATATTGACTGGGAGGTAAGCTAAACATGTCCACAGCCCTGATGCCTGTTGTTTCCGCCAGCAGTCTGGAAGCCTACATCCAGAGCGTGAACCGCTATGCCCTGCTGACCCTTGAGGAAGAGCAGAGCCTGGCCCGCCGCTGGCGCGACCATGAAGATGTCGAGGCCGCCCGCAAGCTGGTGCTGTCGCACCTGCGCGTGGTTGTGAGCACCGCCCGCCATTACATGGGCTACGGCCTGCCCCAGGCCGACCTTATCCAGGAAGGCAATATCGGCCTGATGAAAGCGGTCAAGCGTTTCGACCCGGACCGCGGGGTGCGCCTGGTGAGCTTCGCGCTGCACTGGATCAAGGCCGAAATCCACGAATACATCCTGAAAAACTGGCGCCTGGTCAAAGTGGCAACCACCAAGGCCCAGCGCAAGCTGTTTTTCAACCTGCGCAGCATGAAGCAGGGACTGGGCAGCCTGGGGCCCGCGGAGACCGCCGCCATCGCCAAGGAACTCGGCGTCAAGCCGGAAGAAGTGCGTGAAATGGAAACCCGTCTGTCAGGCCATGACATCGGCCTGGCCCCGACGGTCGAGGACGGCGAGGAGTCGTACAGCCCCATCGCCTATCTGGCGAGCCCCGACGACGAGCCCGTGGAAGTGCTGGCGCGCGAACAAAGCAAGCGCCTGCAGCACGAAGGCCTGGCAAGCGCGCTGACCCGGCTGGACGACCGCAGCCGCCGGATCATCGAGGCGCGCTGGCTGAATGAAGGCGAGTCCGCAACCCTGCACGACCTTGCCGCCGAGTTCGGCATCTCTGCCGAACGCGTGCGCCAGATCGAAAGCAAGGCCATGAAGAAAATGCGCGAGCTGATCCCGGCCTGAGGCCGCCTCAACTCGCAGCAACAAAAAAGCCCCGTCTGGGGCTTTTTTGTTGTCCTGCCGGATCGGTCTGGCTTGTTAGAACAGGCCAGCGATCAACACGCTGATCAGGCTCAGCCAGGCCCAGGCAATCAGCCCCACCACCAGGGTCATGGGCAGGTTCTCTTTGGTCAAAAATTGTTTCATCTCTTAACTCCCAGAATATTTAAGCGAATTCTAATTTATTCCTCGTCCCGGCTCAATGGCTTGCGGCCCGGCAGGCGCGGATCGTCGTCGTCCATGAGAATCCGTTCCGCCGGCCCTTCCATGTCGTCGAATTGCCCGCTCTTGATGGACCAGAGAATGCCCACGACCAGCAATACCACGAAAAAACCCGTAAGCAGGAACAGGAAGAGCAGGGTGGCGCTCATGGCACCCTGATTTCCCAGGTCTGGCGGTAGCCGGCAAGCTGCAGTTCAAGCAGCCAGAGCCCCGGGCCGGAGAAATCCAGGCTGGCCTCATACTGGCCGCTCGCACCGCTCTTGAGCGGCACGCTCGCCGCCATCGCGCCGGGTCGGTGCACGCGCCACTCCCCGCTCAGCCCCGGCAACGGCCGCCCCTCGGAGTCATCGGCAAAGACCGTCACGCTGTTTTTTCCAACCGTCGGCATGCGCAGGCCTTCCACGCGCACTTGCCAGCCCAGTTCCTCGTTGCGGTGCTGCTTGGCGAGATCCGACCCGATGGCTTTCGCCGCCTCCTCGCCGTGCCGGGTGGTGCCGGCAAAGCCCGTGTGCATGGTCCTGGGCGCGTTCCCCGGCAGCAGCAGGCTGGCCAGGGCCGGCGGCAGACCCTTGGTGGAAACGTACAGGAAACCTGCATTCAGAACGATCAGCACCAGAAAGAAAACAATGAACGCCTTGGGCGCCCAGTGCATGCGCGACTGTTTCGCACGATAGCGCGACATCACCACCAGCACGAAGGCGGCAATGACGAACACCGCAATGTGAATGGCCACGACATCCAGCCCCGGCCAGCGCCCGAACAGCATGACAATGTAGGCGAACAGGGGGAGGCCGGCGGCGGTCAGGCCGGCAAGCTCCGCAGGCATGCGCACCAGGCGCGCCAACCCGAACAGGACAAGCACCGCCGCGAGTCCGCCAAACAGGGTCAGTTCAGTTTCCATTTGAATGGCTCAATTGTGCTCGCTGTAATGAAAGCCTGCCGACTCGATCCTTGCTTCCTGGGGACGCGAACGGGGCGTGATCACAAACTTTATTTCATGCGTTTTCTCGGCAGCCTCATGATCCAGAATCACACTGGCCTGGAGGATGGCGCTGTGCCCCGGCCTGATGGTCACTTCCCGCAGATCGCCAAGATCCAGGGCCGACTCCGGCAGCCCCTTGACCGCGACCGAAAAGGTTTCCGGCACGCCGAGCTTGTTCGTCACCCGTATCTGGTAACGGTTGCGAATGTCACCATTGGACAGCACGACAAACAACGGTTGCCTCACCTGGGTGATCGCGCCTTCGAAGCTGCGGCGCGAGCCAATGCTGTAGGCAAGGTATGCCGCCATCAGCACGATGGCCACGCCATAGCCGATGACCTTAAGGCGCTTCCAGTGCAGGCGCGGCATGGACGGCTCGGGCTTCGATAGGTTGGCTTCCGAATCGTAGCGGATCAGCCCCTGGGCAAAGCCCATCGACCCCATGATGCCATTGCAGGCATCGATGCAAAGTCCGCACGAGATGCATTTGTACTGTAGGCCGTCGCGAATATCGATGCCGGTCGGGCAAACCTGCACGCACAGCCCGCAATCGATGCAGTCGCCATGCCCCTTGGCGTGGCGCTCTTCCAGGGTTCGCATGCCGGAGCGCGCACTGGCGCGCCCGCGCCGCCCTTCACCGCGTTTGGCATCGTAGTGCACCGCCAGCGTTTCAGGATCGTACATCACGCTCTGGAAACGGCCATAGGGACAGACATAGGTGCAGATCTGCTCGCGCATGTAGCCCGCCGCGAAGTACGTGGAGAGCGTCAGCGCCGCAACGGTAATGTAGGCCGCAACTGGCGCCCCGCCCGTGAAGAACCTGGCGAGCAGTTCCGGCGCATAGCCGAAATACAGGATGAAGGTCATCCCTGTCCAGAAGCTCGCCACAAGCCAGATGAGGTGGGTGGCGCCGATCTTGAGGGCCTTTTCGCGATTCCATGGCTGGCGATACAGGCGCACGCGCGCCGGGCGCTCACCCTGGATTTTCGATTCGATCCAGATGAAGAAATCCGTCCACAGGGTCTGGAAGCAGAAATAGCCACAGAAGGCCCGCCCCACCAGCGCCGTGGCGAAGAACAGAATGGTTGCGGCGATGAACAACAGCAAGGCGAGCCAGACCACATCCTGGGGATACATGGTCAGGTCGAATATCAGGAAGCGGCGTCCCGGGACATCGAACAGTACTGCCTGTCCCAGGCCGTCAATGCGCCGCCAGGGCAGCCAGGGCAACAGGAAGAACACCGCATAGGCGGTAATCAGCACACTCGACTTGAAGCGCCGAAACGCGCCCTTTACCGAGCGGGTAAATACTGGAATCCGCCCTTGTAATGGGGCGACCTGTTCTTCTAAGCCGACTTGCATATCTGTTTTTTGCAGACAAAAAACCCCCGTTACCGGGGGTTTTTCTCAAACTCCTGTCACATCGAGTGAATTTCTCAACGCCCTACTTGCCACCACCAAGCTCATGCACATAGACGGTCAGAACCTTGATTTGTTCCGGGCTCAGGCGCTCGCCCCAGGCCGGCATCACACCCTTGTTGACGCCAGTGGTGATGGTGGAGCGGATAGCGGCAACCTTGTCTTCAGGCTTTTCCGCGGCCGGCACATTCGCCCACAGCCAGATCTTGTCGGTCAGGTTGGGCGCGCCCATGTCCTGGCGGCCCTTGGCACTCTCAGTGTGGCAGTAATAGCAGGCGGCGGCATCGGACACGAAGAGCGCACGCCCGCTCGCCGCCTTGGCGGCATCGTGCGGAATGCCTGACAGGCTCGCCACGTAGTTGGCCAAAGCATCGATTTCGCCGGCGCTCAACACCTCGCCGAACGCAGGCATGTAGCCGCGACGGCCGTTGATCAGCGTCTGCTGGATCTTGTCGTAGGTGCCGCCGTAAAGCCAGTCGTCATCGGTCAGGTTGGGGAAAAAACCGACCTTGCCCTGGCCGCCCTGCTGGTGGCAAGGTGCGCAGTTGTCGGTGAAGAGGGCCTTGCCGGCCGACAGCACGAAGCCGTTGAGTTCCGGATCCTTGGCGATCTGGCCGAAATCGTTGGCCGCCACCTTGGTGAAGTAGGGCTTCTGGAGTTCATCCGCCTTGTTCATATTCTCCATCAGCAACGCACGGGTGTTCCAGTGGCTGCTGACCGTTTCACCCGCCTTGTTGACGTAGGTGATGTCCGAAAAGCCGGTCAGGAAACCTTTTCCGATCGGCCAGGAGGGATAAATCAGCCAGTAGACGACGGCAAAAACAATCGTCACATAAAACGTATACACCCACCAGGTCGGCAGCGGGTTGTTGAATTCCTGTAGGTCACCATCCCAGGCATGGCCGGTGGTTTGCACAGTCTGTGATTGCAGGTTTTGTTCACTCATCACTTAGTCCTTGTTGTCCTGGGCATCGTCCTGAAACGGGATATCCCTGTAGGATTCCAGCCGCTCGCTGCGTTTCTTGCTGCCGTACACGTACAGCACGATGCCGACAAAGGTCACGAAAAATATCAGCAGGGCGACCGGCTTGGTGTTTTCAGGCTTGGAGAACCAGTTCAACCATTCCATTTGATCGCCCCTGTTCCTTTAGCGGGAGCGCACCAGCTCGTCTTCGTTGAGCTTGGTGAAATCCACCATGGTGCCGAGCACTTGCAGGTAGGCAACCAGGGCGTCCATCTCGGAGACGCCGGCCTTGTCGCCGTCGTAGTTGCCGAGGTTGGCCTGCTCGACCAGATTCTTCCTGGCGTCGGGGATGTGCAGCTGGGCGGCAACCTGCTCGCCGAACTTCTTGACGTTGGCCTCACGCTCGGCTTCGGTCAGGGAATACGGCACGCCGACCGTGCGCAGCGCTTTCATGCGGCCTTCCACGTCGGATAGGTCGAGCTGCTGCATCAGCCACGGGTAGTTGGGCATGACCGACTCCGGAACCATGGAGCGCGGCGCCATCAGGTGCTGCACGTGCCACTGGTTGGAGTACTTGCCGCCGACGCGGGCAAGATCCGGGCCCGTGCGCTTGGAGCCCCACTGGAACGGATGGTCGTACTGCGATTCCGCCGCCAGCGAGTAGTGGCCATAGCGCAGCTTCTCGTCAACAAAGGGACGGATCATCTGAGAATGGCAAAGGTAGCAACCCTCGCGGACATAAATGTCGCGACCGCGCATTTCCAGCGGGGTGTAAGGCCGAACGTTGATGCCCTCGGTCTTTTCCACGGTCTTGTTGATGAAAAACAGCGGCGCGATCTCGACCAGGCCGCCCACGCTGATCGCCAGCATGGTCAGCACCAGCATGAGGCCGATATTGGTTTCAATCCATTCGTGCTTGAAATTGATTCGCATGATGTATCCCTTACGCGCCAGCGCCTGCCATCTTCGAGGCCAACTTCGCCTCAAGCGCGGCCTCTTCCAGCTTGGCCTGGCGAATGGTCATGAAAATGTTGTAAACCATGACGAGGGTGCCGCTCAGGAAGAAGGCGCCGCCAATGGCCCGCATAATGTAGAAGGGCACCATCGCAGCCACCGACTCGACAAATGAGTACTGCAGGTTGCCAAACTCGTCAGTGGCACGCCACATCAGGCCCTGAGTAATGCCGGACACCCACATGGCGATGATGTAAAGCAGTACACCGATGGTGGCCAGCCAGAAATGGATTTCAACCAGCTTGCTGCTGTAGAGCTTGGTATCCCAAAGCTTGGGGATCATGTGGTACAGGGAGCCAAAGGAAATCATGGCCACCCAGCCCAGCGCGCCGGAATGCACGTGGCCGATGGTCCAGTCGGTGTAATGCGACAGCGCGTTGACTTCCTTCAGGGACATCATCGGGCCTTCGAAGGTGGACATGCCATAAAAGGACAGGGCCACGATCAGGAAACGCATCACCGGGTCGGTGCGCAGCTTGTCCCATGCACCTGACAGGGTCATGATGCCGTTGATCATGCCGCCCCAGGACGGCATCAGCAGCAGGATGGAGAAAGTCGCGGCCAGCGTGGAAGTCCAGTCGGGCAGCGCGGTCCAGTGCAGATGGTGCGCGCCCACCCACATGTACATGAAGCCCAGCGCCCAGAAGTGGACGATGGACAGGCGATAGGAATAAATCGGACGGCCGGCCTGCTTGGGCACGAAGTAGTACATCATGCCGAGAAAGGCGGCGGTCAGGAAGAAGCCCACCGCGTTATGACCGTACCACCACTGGGTCATGGCGTCCTGGGTGCCCGAGAACAGGCTGTAGGACTTCATCGAGAACAGGTCGACGGGAACGGCCAGGTTGTTGAAGGTATGAAGGAGCGCGGTCGCCAGGATGAAGGCAAGGTAGAACCAGTTGGCGACGTAGATGTGCGGCTGCTTGCGGCGCATGATGGTGCCGACGAACAGGATCAGGTAAGTCACCCACACCACTTCGATCAGGATGTCGATGGGCCATTCCATCTCGGCATATTCGCGACCCTGCGAGTAGCCGGCCATATACGACATCCCGGCCAGCAAGATGATGGTCTGCCAACCCCAGAAGGTGAAGCTCGCCATGCCGTCGGAAATCAGACGGGTCTGGCAGGTGCGCTGGACAACGTAGTAGGAGGTGGCGAACAGCGCCGAGCCGCCAAAACCGAAGATCACCCCACTGGTATGCACCGGGCGCAGACGGCCGAAGCTGATGTAGGGGCTGTCCATGTTCAGGAACGGCCAGGCCAGTTCCGAAGCGATATAAACGCCGACAAACATGCCAATCACTGCCCAAACCAGGGCCATGATGGCAAATTTCTTAACAATATCAAAGTTGTACTGCTCAGCCGACGAGAACGTTGTTATCGCCATGACACCCCCGATTAACAAAGCTTAACTATTTTAGAAAACACAAATATGCTGAAAAAATTGAGCGCGGAATTGTAACGGATAGATAAACCCGTCAGCAAGCCGCTTCTACAAAACGCCTTATTTTTGCGTTATCAACACGCGCAAATCCTGGGCAATTGCCGCAGGTCCGGTGCCGTACGCCACATGCAACCTGAGCCTTCCTTTGGAATCAAAGACATAAGTTCCGGCGCTGTGATCGATCAGGTAGTCGGCTGGCCCCTTAACGGAATTCTTTTGATAGACCACTTTGAATTCCTGTGCCAGCTTCGCCAGGGATGCCGGATCGGTATACATGCCCAGGAAAGTCGGGTTGAACGACGGCACATACTTGGCCAGAAGCGCCGGCGTGTCGCGCTCCGGGTCGACCGTTACGAACAGAACCTGGACTTTGTCACCATCGGGGCCCAGCTCCCGGATCGCCATGGCGAAATCCGACAGCGTGGTCGGGCAGACATCAGGGCAATGGGTGTAACCGAAGAAAACCGCCACCACCTTGCTGCGAAAATCGGCCAGCGTGCGCTGTTTTCCAGTGTGGTCTGTCAGGCTGAAATCGCCCCCCCAGGATGCGCCGGTGATATCGGTGGCCAGGAATTTCGGTTGCGGAGGCGGTTCGGCCGGGCCGCATGCGCTCATCAACGCCGCGAGCAATGCCGCCAGGACAAAATTTTTCATGGCCTGATCTGGTCAAAAGCCGCGCCCGGCAGATCGGCCAGGCGATACTTGCCTGACTGCACGGCCTTGGCGAGCTTGTCGAGGGTGGTTTCCTTGAGCAGGCTGATGATTTTTTCCTTGACCGGCGCCCAGCGAAAATGCACGGGACACGCCGTGTCATCCGAGCATTTCTTCAAACCCAGCAGACAGCTCTGGGTAAAAGCGGGGCCTTCGGTCAGGAGCAGAATATCCATGAGCGTCATTTTCTGGCCGTCTTCCTTGAGACAAAAGCCGCCCAGACGGCCGCGAAAGGAATACAGCAGATTGCCCTTGGCCAGGCTTTGCAGGATTTTCGCCAGGTACGGTGCGGGCACGTTAAGCTTGGCCGCGATGTCCTTGTTGAGGATGGGCGCGCCCAAGGGCTGGGTCGCCATGTAAATCAAAGCCTGTACGGCGTACTGGCTGGTGCGGGACAGAATCATTCAGGCGCGACCCCGGGAAATGAGGAACAGCCCGAATTATAACAAAGTGGTCCGAATATCCGGGGAGATTTTACTCAATCCCCTTCAAGCCTCTTTGGGTCGGTCAGGTCGCGACCGGCAACCTGAAATAATGGTCCACCAGCATGGCAGCAAACAGCAGGCTCAGGTACCACAGTGAGAACCGGAACGTACGCTTGGCGAGCGCATCGGAATAACTGCGCCACAAGCCCCAGCCATAGGCGATGAACATTCCCCCCAGCGTCAGCGCAGCGGTCAGGTAAATCCAGCCGCCCATGGCCGTGGTCACCGGCAGAATGCTGACCGCCAGCAGAATGATGGTGTAGAGAAGAACGTGCAGGCGAGTAAATTTTTCGCCATGCGTGACCGGCAGCATGGGCAGGCCGGCACGTGCATACTCGTCCCTGCGGTACAAGGCCAGCGCCCAGAAATGTGGCGGGGTCCAGGCAAAGATGATCAGAAACAGCAACAGCGCATCGTGGTTGACCTCTCCAGTCACAGCTGCCCAGCCGAGCACGGGCGGCATGGCGCCAGACGCGCCGCCGATCACGATGTTTTGCGGCGTGGCCGGCTTGAGAATAACGGTGTAGATGACTGCGTAGCCGACGAAGGTCGCTAGCGTCAGCCACATGGTCAGGGCATTCACGAAATCATTCAGCAGATACAGGCCTGCGCCGCCGATCACCCCCGAGAACAGGATCACCTGCGCATTGGTCAGCTTGCCCAGAGGCAGGGGGCGCGCCCGCGTGCGCGCCATCACGGCATCGATTTTCTGCTCGACCAGGCAATTGAATGCAGCTGCCGCTGACGCCACCAGGGCAATGCCGAGCGTGCCGGCCCACAGCACCTGAAGCGGCACCATGCCGGGTGTGGCGAGGAACATGCCGATCACGGCAGTGAAAACGATCAGCGACACTACGCGAACCTTGCACAGCGCCAGGTACTCCTGGCAGCGGCAGGCCGCATCGTTGAGCATCAGACTTGTTGCCATGCGATCACCTCATCCGGAAGAGCTTGAAATTTATCACCACTAGCGTCATCAGCAGCAACGCAGCACCGGCGTTGTGGGCGACTGCCAGCCCCAGAGGCAGGCTCAGCCAGACGTTGGCGATCCCCATGCTGACCTGAAGCACGAGAAGCAGGCCAACCAGCACCCCGAACATGCACAGCCCTCGCTGGCGTATGAGCTTGATGGCCAGGGTGCCGACCAGAACCAATACCGCCACAGCCCAAAGTCTGTGCGTCCAGTGGATTGCGGTCAGCGCCTGCAGCGAGAGGAAATTGCCGGAAGCATCCAGACCCAACTCGCGATGCAGCGTGAAAGCGGGCTCGAATTGCATCTCGGGAACCCACTGACCATGGCACAACGGAAAATCCTGGCAGGCCAGTGCAGCATAGTTGGTACTGACCCATCCGCCCAGCACGATCTGCAGCGCGGCTGCCGCCAAGGCCAGCACGCCCCATAGCCGCAGCGCCCGCACGTCCGCCATGCCGGAAAGTGAAGGCCCTGACTCACGCTGCCACAACCATGCAAGCAGCGCCAGCGTGGTCATGCCGCCAATGAGATGCCCGGTCACGATGAAGGGTTTGAGCAGTTCAGTCACCGTCCACATGCCCAGCAAGGCCTGAAAAACGATGATTCCCAGCAATACGATGGGCAGCAGCGGCGTGCCGCGCGTTTCCTGCTTGTACTTGATCGAAAGCGCGGCAATCCCCAGCACCAGCAGACCCAGCGTGCCGGCAAAATAGCGGTGCACCATTTCCTTCCATGCCTTGACATGGCTGACCGGGCCATCCGGATTCTGCGCCAGCGCCTGTTCAATGTGACTGCTTGCAAGATGTGGCGTGATCTTTCCATAACAGCCGGGCCAGTCCGGGCAACCCAGGCCGGCGCCGGACAGCCTGACATACGCGCCCAACGCCACGACCCCCAATGCCAAAAACAGTGCTGCAACGATCAACTTGCGATAAAGGGTCATGGCTTATCCGATCTGAGAGGCCTTCAAAAGCAGGGTGATGTCCTTGATCATGCGGCGCGGATCCGGATTTTGCGGCCAGCGCATCATGAGGTGCCCAAGCGGGTCGATCATGTACAGATAGCCCCCGGCTTCGCTGCCGGCGAACTGGGAAGCGGGGAAAGAAGCGGGTTTCAGATAATGCAAGCCTGCATGATAAGCCTGAAGTTCAGGCGACGGCGCGACATCGTCGGTCAGCAGCCACAGACGTTCGATGCGATCCATCTCCTTGCCCTGCGCGGTGCGGGTCTGGCGCATGTAGTAAAGCAGGTCCTGGCACGCTTTCGGGCACTGCCCTCCCCCCACATACACCATCACCCACTTGCCCCTGAGATTGGCAATGTCGGCGGGCCTGCCATCCAGCCCCACGCCTGCGACGCGCACGTCGACTTGCTTGATCAGCTCGCCATAATTCTTGCGCGCGCTCGGTTGCCAGACGTAGTAGGCAAAGTAGGAGGCCGCGACCGGAAGGGCAAACAGCCCGATCAGCAGCAGCAATTTGACTTGATTGGCTTTGACGCGATTCACTTGTCCCCCGACGCGTTTTCTCGTTTTACATTCAATACCAGCCACAACACGAAAATTGCCGCCGAAAGTCCGAACCACTGGATGGCGTAGCTCATGTGCGTGCCTACTCCGGTATCGGGCCGCGGCCATTCGCGCACCAACCCATCCGCCGTGTCCGAGGTCTGTTCAATCAGGATCGGCTGCAGCGACTTGCCAAACTCGCGCTGATAGCGCTCGAAATCGAGGTTTTGCCACAACTTTCCCTGCGGCTCGGCGCCCTTGAACTCCAGGTAGCGGCTTTTCGTGTCCACCGCCACACCACGCAGGCTGAACACACCTGTCACTGGCGCCACTCTTGGCAGCGCGTCGCGTCGCGCATTGACCATCTCGACCCACCCGCGATTGACCAGCACATGCTGTGACGAGCCTTCAATCCGAAACGGCGCAAGCACATGGTAACCCGCATGCGTTTTATATACCCGGTTATCAATGAAAATTTCCTGCCCGGGCAAGAACTCGCCACGAACCTCCACCGGCCGGTACAGCAGGCCCTCCTTATCCACCGTCGCCGCGCCGATCCGCACCACGCCGTCTTCCTGCATACGGTCATAGCGGGCCTGCAATTCGCGTTTATAGTCGGCCCTCGACAGCTGCCAGTTGCCCAGCCACAAAGTCAGGCCGAAAAAAAACAGGCCAGCCAGAGTAGGCCACAAGCCGGGGCGGAAAACGAACGCACCAAAACGCATGAGCAAGCGGTTAAACTAAAACACCTTCAAACTATATGCCACAGGGAGTGTTATGCGCATCGTCGTCCTGCTCTTCATCGCCTTCATCATCATCAGCCTCGGCAGCGCGCTTTACTATCTGGTCAAGGACAAGGGCCAGTCAGACCGTACGGTCAAGGCACTGACCTTGCGCATTTCACTTTCCATCTTCCTGTTCGTCCTGCTCATGGCAGGCTATTACTTTGGTTGGATTCCACAGGCTGGCCTGCGCTAGCTGCCATTCGCTCAGTTAAACAAAAAGGCCGCGCATGCGCGGCCTTTTGCTGTTGGCCGCCTGTCAAACGAGCCAGTACACGAAGATGAACAGCCCCAGCCAGACCACGTCAACAAAGTGCCAGTACCAGGCCACGCCTTCAAAACCGAAGTGGTGCTCGGCAGTGA
The DNA here is from genome assembly GCA_036734185.1 of Thiobacillaceae bacterium. Classification (GTDB taxonomy): domain Bacteria; phylum Pseudomonadota; class Gammaproteobacteria; order Burkholderiales; family Thiobacillaceae; genus UBA6918. The sequence continues at coordinate 14,081 of DAIMZB010000014.1, forward strand.
AGTGCCCCTTCATGGAGCGGCCGAGAATCACGATCAGCATCAGCGTACCCACCGTCACGTGAAAACCGTGGAAACCGGTCAGCATGAAGAAGGTTGCGCCATACGCACCGGCACCCAGGGTAAGGCCGAGCTCAGAATAGGCGTGGTGGTATTCAAACGCCTGCAGCCCGAGGAAGGTCACGCCTAGCGCCACGGTCAGGAACAGGCCCAGGACCAGCTGCTTGCGATTGCCTTTCTTCAGGCCCCAGTGGGCCCAGGTCACGGTCGCGCCCGAGCTCAACAGCAACAGGGTGTTGATTGCGGGAATGCCCCAGGCCCCCATGGGGGTAAACCGATAGCCGTCAGCGGCAAGTCCGGGACCGGCGGTCGGCCAGGCGGCCGTGAAGCCATGCCAGATTTGTTCCACGGTATCCGGCGCAGCCAGCCAGGGCACTGACAGCACGCGCATGTAGAAGAGCGCGCCAAAAAAGGCGGCAAAGAACATGACTTCCGAAAAAATGAACCAGCTCATGGCCCAGCGGAAGGACTGGTCGACCTGCTTGTTGTGCTTGCCGCCCTCGCTTTCGCGGATCACCGTGCCGAACCAGCCGAACAGCATGAGCGCGAGTACGCCGAGCCCGACCCAGAGCATCCAGCCGCCGCTGTGTCCATTGATCATGAACGTGGCGCCCAGCGCCATCAGGGTAAGCGCCACCGAACCCACGATCGGCCAGAGTGACGGGGCGGGCAAATAATAACCGCCAGTTTGTGAAGCCATGTTTTTGTCTCCTCTCCTGTTGTCTGTCGTTTAATTGCCTGTTTAACTCGCAACCAGCCACACAATCCCGAGCAGGGCCAATACAAACAAGGCCGCCGAAATGAGCCCGACCACGATCACCTGGGCCGGGGTCAGCTGCACTGCATCCTGCTCGTAGTGCGATTTCTTTCTGACGCCAAAAAAACTCCAGAATACCGCTTTCGCAGCCTGCCAGTGGCTGCCGCGCGCGTCAGCCATTTTTGGCCGACCCGATGCCCTGCACCGCCTTTTCTGCCCCAGGCATGACAAAGAAAGTGTAGGACAGCGTCACGGTATTCACGTCGTCGGGCAAAGCCGGATCCATCACCATCATGACCGGCATCTGCCTCTTTTCATGCGCTTTGAGCGTCTGCCCGGTAAAGCAGAAACACTCGATCTTTTTTACATACTGCGCAGCCAGCTGGGGGCCATAACTTGGAATTGCCTGACCCGTAATGTTCTGGTCGCTCTTGTTCTCGACCTCGTACATTACCTGCACCATCTCACCCGGATGCAGTCTGATGCTTTTTTGCACCGGAGAGAACGTCCATGGCAGCTTCGCATCCACGTTTGCGTCCAGCTCAAGGGTAATGGTGCGACTGGCATCCACCTGTGTGTTTTTTGCCAGCACCTGCGCATCGCCGGAATTGAGGCCCGTTGCCTCGCATATCTTGTTGTAGAAAGGCACCAGCAGGAAACCGAAGCCGAACATGCCGAGGGTCACCACCCAGAGCTTTTTCAGCAAAACCCGGTTTTCCGTTTTATCCATGGTCATGGATGGGCGTTCATGATGGTGTACAGGAATATGCCGATCGCGATGGCGCCAAGTATCAGCCCGGTAATGATGTTGCGTTTGTTCTGCATATCTTCCCCGGCAACGGGCGGCGCATGCGCCGCCCGGGCCTCGTTTGTTTACTTCACCACCGGAGCGGTTTCAAAAGTGTGGTACGGCGCCGGCGAGGGCACAGTCCACTCCAGCCCCTCGGCCCCTTCCCAAACCTGGTTGCTGGCCTTCTGGCCGCCTTTGATGGCCTTGATGATCAGCACCAGGAAGATAAGCTGGCTGGCGCCGAACAGGAACGCACCGATCGAGGCAATCATGTTGAACTCCGCGAACTGCAGCGCGTAGTCGGCATAGCGGCGCGGCATGCCGGCCAGACCCAGGAAGTGCATCGGGAAGAAGGTGATGTTCATGGAAATCACCGACAGCCAGAAATGCAGCTTGCCGAGCTTCTCGTTGTACATGTGGCCGGTCCACTTCGGCAGCCAGTAATAGATGCCGGCGATGATTGCAAACAGCGCACCGGACACCAGCACATAGTGGAAGTGAGCCACCACGTAATAGGTGTCGTGAATCTGGATGTCCACCGGCGTCATCGCGCATACCAACCCCGAGAAGCCGCCAATGGTGAACAGGCAGACGAAGGCGATGGCAAACAGCATCGGTGTTTCAAAGGTCATCGAGCCCTTCCACATGGTCGCCACCCAGTTGAACACCTTCACCCCGGTGGGCACGGCGATCAGCATGGTGGAATACATGAAGAACAGCTGCGCGGTCGCCGGCATGCCCACGGTGAACATGTGGTGCGCCCACACGATGAAGGACAGGATCGCGATGGAAGCTGTCGCATACACCATGGAGGCATAGCCGAACAGCGGCTTGCGGGCGAAGGTCGGGATGATCTGCGACACCACGCCAAATGCCGGCAGGATCAGGATGTACACCTCGGGATGGCCGAAGAACCAGAAGATGTGCTGGAACATGACCGGATCACCGCCACCCGCCGCATTGAAGAAGTGGGTATCGAAGTTGCGATCGGTCAGCAGCATGGTCACGGCACCCGCCAGCACCGGCACCGTGGCAATCAGCAGGTAGGCGGTAATCAGCCAGGTCCACACGAACAGCGGCATCTTCATCAGCGTCATGCCGGGGGCGCGCATGTTGAGGATGGTCGTGATGATGTTGATCGAGCCCATGATCGACGAGGCGCCCAGGATGTGCACTGCGAAGATGGTCATGTCATAGCTGATGCCGCCCTGAATGAACAGCGGCGGGTACATGGTCCAGCCGCCCGCCACGGCACCACCCGGCATGAAGAGCCCAAGGATCAGCAGGAAGCCCGCCACCGGCAGCACCCAGAAGCCCCAGTTGTTCATGCGCGGGAAGGCCATGTCGGGCGCGCCGATCATGAGCGGAATCTGCCAGTTTGCGAAACCCGCCCAGGCCGGCATGATCACCCCGAACACCATGATCAGCCCGTGCAGCGTGGTCATCTGGTTGAAGAAATCCGGATGCACCACCTGCAGGCCCGGCTGAAACAGTTCGGCGCGGATGATGAGCGCCATGGTGCCCGCCACCAGGAACATGATGCCGGCGAACCAGAGGTACAGGCTGCCTATATCCTTGTGGTTGGTGGTGGTCAGCCAGCGCATGATTCCGGTCGGATGGCCGTGGCTGTGGTCGTCGTGGGCGTGAGTTGCGTCGTGCGCCATGTTTGTCTCCTCTTGTCCCTTTGTCCGTTATTTGGCTGCTTTGGCCGCGGTTGTCGAGCCGGCCTTCAGGCCCGCCACTTGCGCAGGCTGCGCCATGTCACCGACCTTGTTGTCCCAGCTGTTGCGCTGATAGGTGATGACCGCGGCGATATCGGCATCCGACAATTGATTGCCGAAGGCGGCCATGGCTGTGCCGGGGCGCCCATTGATGACGGTCTTGATGTGTTCTGCGATCGGTCCGGTTGCAGTCGGGGAGCCATTGATCGGCTTGAAGGCGCCAGGGACCCCCATGCCGTTGGCCTGGTGGCAGGCCGCGCAGTTCGCAGTATAGACCTTCTCACCCCTGGCCATTAGTTCCTGCATGGTAAAGGTCTTGGTGTTGTCGGCCGCAGCCGCAGATGCGCCCTGCTTTCTGGAGGCAAGCCAGGCATCGTATTCTTCCTGGGTAACCACTTTCACCACGATGGGCATGAACGCATGGTCCTTACCGCACAGCTCCACACACTGGCCGCGGAATGTGCCTGTAGTTTCAGACTTGAACCAGGCATCGCGGATGAAGCCGGGAATGGCGTCCTGCTTGACCGCCAGTTCCGGCACCCACCACGAGTGGATCACATCGCCCGCCGTGAGCAGCACGCGGACTTTCTTGCCAACCGGCACCACCAGGGGCTGGTCGACTTCAAGAAGATAGTGCTCGCCCTTGGCGTCCTTGTTTTCGATCTGCTCGCGCGGAGTGGACAGCGTGCTGAAGAATTTGACGCCGTCCTTGAGGTAATCGTATTCCCATTTCCACTGATAGCCGGTGACCTTGATGGTCATGTCCGGATTGGAAGTGTCTTTCATCGCCAGCACGGTCTTGGTCGCAGGATAGGCCATGCCAATCAGAATAAAGAACGGAATGATGGTCCAGATGATTTCCACGGTCGTATTCTCGTGGAAGTGCTCTGCCTTGTGACCGGCAGCCTTGCGATGTTTCCAGATGGAATAGAACATCGCGCCGAACACCACGATGAAAATTCCAAGACATACCAGATTGATCAGGGTATGCAGGTCATATACATCTTTGGCCAATGCGGACTGAGGTTCCCGCATGTTGAGTTGATAGCTTGCCCAGACTGCGCCCGAGATCATTGTCCCGGACAGGGCGGCCAGCGTTTTGCCCAGCAAGGGGCTTAGCGCGCTTCTTTTCATGTCTTCCCCATCCTCCTCACGTTTAGAAACTCAGATTCTGCTTATTTTTTATTCAGCCTGTTTTGACACAGGTCTGTAATGCTTTTGCGAGTTCTAGTCTGGCCTCATCGGTCAGATACGCGCCCAGTTCGGTTTCATGACCGCTTGAACGCAATGCCAGCCTGACACTGCCGCCGGGCCGGTTGATCAGCACCAGCCTTGCCCACTGGCAATTGAGCGTGCGGCGTTCCAAGCTTTTCCCCTGCCTGCGCTCAATCAGAATTTCGTCGTCACAGATGCGGATGGATTCGTAATCGCCTGCCTGCTTCCCCATGGCGTCGAACGCCCAGGCCAGTACACCCACTTCCAGTCCCGCGAAGGGAGTTATCAGCCAGTACCCCAGCCAGCTGAACACCGAGGCGATTAGCAGCGTCACCGCCGCCATCCCTCCAAACACGGCCTTGCGCTCTACTTCCGTCAGCGAGCAGTTAGGCCGCGAGTAGAAACAAAACCGATCTTGTTCGCCCAAAGGACACGTGTTCAGCGCCAGCGGCATCTGCGATTCCACCTGCGACAAATTGCCACAGACTCTACACCCCTCAACCCCGCAGGAGCAAGGTAAGTGTTCACATAACTAATTGATTTAAAGATTAAACATCTTTATTTGTTTGTATTCTGATTTGCTTATTAAGAATCACGGATGCGCCAGCAGCGCACGACAGCCGGCGGCAAGATTTTCTGCCGATGCAGAACACCAGGGGATTTCACCCAGAAGAGGCGCTGGCAACATGGCGCGGAGCGTGGCCAGATTTTCATCGGCCATGGCCATGTCGGGATCGATGCGGTTGGCGATCCAGCCCGCCAGCGCCAGCCCGCGCGCGCGAATCGCCTCGGCCGTCAGCAAGGCGTGGTTCAGGCAGCCCAGGCGCAGGCCGACCACCATCACGACCGCCAGATTCAGGTGCTGCGGGATGGCATCCATGCCGCATGTTTCGTTGAACGGCACCAGAAAACCGCCCGCTCCTTCCACCACCACCAAGTCAGCCTGCGCAGCGAGTTGCGCATAAGCGCACTCGATCAGGTCGAGCCGCATGTCAATGCCCGCCTGTCTTGCCGCCACGTGCGGCGCGATGGCAGGCACAAAACGATAAGGGTTGACCAGCTCTTGCGGCGCCAGCACATTCGACGCCGCCATCAGCAAGCGCACATCCTCGTTCATGCCCTCCGCATCCAGACCCGCCGCGACCGGCTTCATCACCGCCACGCGCAAACCCTGCGCCTTCAGCGCCTCGACCAGCAGGCAGGCAGCGTAAGTCTTGCCCACGTCCGTGTCCGTACCGGTGATGAAAATGCCGCGAGCGCCGGAAGTGGTCATCGCAATCCTGCCTTGCGCTGCTGGATGTTGAACTGGATCACCTGGCGGCCGTCTTCCAGGCGGGTCTTGTCGCCGGCCCAGGCGTGGCCATAAATAATTTCATAGGTGGCAGGCAGGCGGCCTGCGCTACGTTCGGTCTCGTACGCCTGTTCAAGCTTTTGCCACGCAAGCTTGCCCATCATGCCGCGCGCACGGTTCAGCGCGGCGTTGTGCGCGCCAATGCCCTTGAGGTCGCGCAGCAGCTGCTTGAGATCCGGATAAGTCAGGGTGAGCATTTCCATTTCCATGACCGGATGCTGGAATCCGGCATGCACGAGCATGTCGCCGATGTCGTGCATGTCCAGGAAGCTGCTGACATGGCTGCCGCCATCGACCTGGGCAAACGCCCGGCGCAACTCTTTCAGGGTATCCGGTCCAAAAGTCGCGAACAGCAGCAGGCCACCCGGCGCGATGGCGCGGTGCAGCTCGCGGAATGCGGCCTCGGTATCGCTCGCCCACTGCAGCGCGAGGCTCGACCATAGCAGATCGATGCTGGATTTTTTGAAGGGCAGGCGCTCGATGTCGGCGCAAACATAGGCGCGGCGCGGCGCGCCTGACAAAAAACGCCGGATGAAATCAGGCAGCCTGTTCGAGCCTTCGCGCGATCGCGCCCTGTGCAGCATGGGCAGGGCCAGGTCGAGGCCGATGCACTCGGCGGACGGATAGCGCGCCTGCAGGAGGTTGAGCCCCAGCCCGGTGCCGCAGCCGGCGTCCACGATGCGCGATGGCGCGAGATCCATCAGATCGAGCCGCTCGGCCAGCCGGGTCATCACTTCGCGCTGCAAAACGGCATGCGCATCGTAAGTCTCCGCCGCGCGGCCGAATGCGCGCGCCACTTCCTTCTTGTCGATCCCGGCGTCAGCCATGCGCGGCGCCTTCAATCATTTCCGCCGCCTGCCCGGCGTGCGACAGGAAGGGCGCGTGCCCGGCCCCCTGGACGACATGCAGCCCGGCACGGGGCTGGTTCTCTGCCAGCCACTGTGCAGCGGAGAGCGGCGCAAGCTTGTCGCCGGCGCCGTGTATGAGGATCAATGGCAGGTCGAGGTTTTTCAGGCTTTCCCGCAAATCGGTGTGCTTGAGTATTTCCAATCCTGCCTCCAGCACGCCCTCGGCAGGGCGCGGCTGGTCCAGCAAACGGCGGCGCAACTGCGCCAGCACTTCGCGCGTTTCGCTCGAACCCTGGGCCTGCAGCGACAGGAAGCCCCGGATCGTGCCGGCATAATCGTCTTGCAGACCGGCGGCAAACTGCTCGAAGATTTCCGCCTCGATGCCGTGCGCCCAGTCGGGCCGGTTCACGAAACAGGGCGTGGCTGCAATCAGCACCAGGCCGCGCACGCGTTGCGGAAACCGCTGCGCGATGCGCGCGGCAACCAGCCCCCCCAGCGACCAGCCGACAAGCAGCGTCCCTGTTTCCAACTGCCCGCCGAGCCGCTCCGCCATCTGTTCCAGCGTGAAGGCTGCCGGGCTGCCCGCATAGCCCGGCAGCGGCAGCGCGTGCGCGCCGGGCAATTTTTCCAGCAGCGGGTCCCAGATCACCGGATGCGTACCCCAGCCATGCAGCAGCGTCACGTGCTTGGTGCTCATGTTCCGGCGAGCGTCCTGATGGCGGACACGAGCTGTCCGACTTCTTCCGCAGTGTGCGCCGCCGACAGCGAGATGCGCAGCCGGGCGCTGCCCCTGGGCACGGTCGGCGTTCGGATTGCCGGCACCAGCAGGCCGCGTTCCAGCAGCTTTTTCGATACGGCGACGGCATCCGCATTCTCGCCAATCACCAGCGGCTGTATCGGCGTATCGGAGGGCATCAGCCGCCAGCGCGGCAGGTTTCCCAACCCTTCGCGCACTGCGGCAATGTGCCGCTGCAGGGTGTCGCGGCGCGACTGGCCGTCAGCGATCTGATGGAGGCTTTCCAGCAGCGATGCCGCCAGCATCGGCGGCATCGCCGTGGTGTAGATGTAGGTTCGCGCTTTCTGTACCAGCCAGTTGATCACGTCCGCCTGCGCGGCGATCGCGGCGCCGAACACGCCCGCCGCCTTGCCCAGCGTGGCGAGGTAGATAACCCGTGGGCTGTTCCTGGCCGCTTCGGTCAGGCCGCCGCGGCCCTCGTTGAGCACGCCGAAGCCGTGCGCGTCGTCGAGGTAAAGCCACGCATCATGCGCTTCGGCAAGCGCGAGCAGGCGCGCGACATCGGCGACGTCGCCGTCCATGCTGAACACGAGGTCGGCGCAAATCAGCTTGTCCGCAGCCGTGCTTTTCTCGAGCTGGCTTTCCAGCTGGCCGAGGTCGGCGTGGGCAAAACGGGTGAACTTCGCGCCGCACTGCTGGGCGGCGTCGTTCAGCGATGCGTGGTTGAGCTTGTCGGCGAAGACTTCGCCGTGGCGGCCGACGAGGGCGGTGAGCACGCCGATGTTGGCCATGTAGCCGGTGGAAAACATGAGCGCTGCCGGCTTGCCGACAAAAGCCGCGAAAGCCTGCTCGAATTCGTGGTGCAAACGGTGATGGCCGGTGACCAGATGCGAGGCGCCTGCGCCGACCCCATACTCATGGATGGCGGCAGTCGCCGCTTCCTTCAGCGCGGCGTCATTGGCCAGACCGAGGTAGTCGTTGCTGCAAAAGGACAACAGCTCGCGGCCATCGAGCCGGACATGCGCGCCCTGGGCGGATTCGAGAAGCGTGCGCGAACGCAGCAGGCTGTCGGTTTCGAGCTGCGCCAGACCCTGCTGAATCCGGGCCAGCGCATCGAATGCGGTCATGCTGCCGAGAGGCCCAGTTTTTCGAACAGCGCCTGGTCCCGTTCCCACTCGGGGTTGCCGGTGGTGAGCAGCTTGTCGCCATAAAAGATCGAGTTGGCGCCGGCGAGGAAACAGAGCGCCTGCACCGCATCGCTCATCTGCTGGCGGCCTGCCGACAGGCGAACGTAGGACGACGGCATGAGAATGCGCGCCACCGCGATGGTGCGCACAAATTCAATCGGGTCGAGCGCGGCGGTGCCGTGCAGCGGCGTGCCTTCCACCTGCACCAGCAGGTTGATCGGCACCGACTCGGGCGGCGGGTCGAGGCTGGCGAGCTGCGCCAGCAGGCCAGCGCGCTGGGTGCGCGATTCGCCCATGCCGACGATGCCGCCGGCGCAGACGTTGATGCCCGCGCCGCGCACCTTGTTCAGGGTGTCGAGGCGGTCCTCGAAATCGCGCGTGGAAATGATTTCGCCGTAGAACTCCGGCGCGGTGTCGAGGTTATGGTTGTAGTAGTCAAGGCCCGCATCGCGCAGCTGCTCGGCCTGGCCTTCGCGCAGCATGCCCAGCGTGCAGCAGGTCTCCAGCCCCAGGGCCTTCACTTCGCGCACCATGGTCAGCACCGGGTCGAGGTCGCGCTGCTTGGGTCCGCGCCAGGCGGCGCCCATGCAGAAGCGCGAGGCGCCCGCTTCCTTGGCCGCACGCGCCGCCGCCACGACCGCTCCGACATCGAGCATGGGCTCGTCGGGCACCGCATTGGGATGTCGCTTCGACTGCGGGCAATAGCCGCAGTCCTCTGGGCAACCGCCGGTCTTGATGGAAAGGAGCGTCGAGAGCTGGACCTTGTTCGGGTCGAAATTCCG
>DAIMZB010000015.1:0-20727 GCA_036734185.1 Thiobacillaceae bacterium
CAGCAGGACCACCCTGGCGGTAACCGAGTTCGATCAGACGACATTGGCCGGCGAACACTTTGGCTGACAATTCACGGCTGTACTCGCCAGCCATTGCGCGCTTGACGCCTTTGACGATGGTGGAGACGGGCGAACCATCGTTCTCGAACTGCTCGGCGCAGTAGGCGACCTGGATGCCCGCACGGCGGCAGATGTACTCGTAGTAAGCGCTCTCGTCGGCATCCTGAAAGCGCCCCCAGCGACTGACGTCGTAGACCAGGATGATCTGGAAATCGGCCTGGCCCGACTCGACGTCGTGAATCAGCCGCTGGAGCGCCTGCCTGCCATCGATGCGCAGACCGCTCTTGCCCTCATCAGCGTAGGTCTTGATGATCTCGATGCCACGCCGGGCGGCGTATTCCTTGATCTTGTCGGCCTGGTTCTCCGTCGAGTACTGCTGGTGCTCGGTCGACATCCGCACATATTGCGCTGCCCGAAATAGGGAGGCTTGGGTCTGTCCATCGCCATCTGTGTTTTCTTGTTCTTGCATCGCCGCGTCGTCCCCTTACATGCGAAAAGATGCCTCTCGAACATCGGGCGTCACTTCGCGACGGGTGGTTGGTCAAGGCATACACGGGTCGAGTCGGATTCGGATGCTCGATAGTTCGAGAACGCACACGCGGGAAGTTAACAGGCAACAGTGATGTCGCCGAACACGTCCTCATTTGCAATCACACGTCTTCAGCAGCCGGGATCGTAGTCAGGACGGCGATCTCCACGATCCATTCGTCTCCTGGAGCCCCATCGCATGTGATCTGCACCATCCGGTAACGGCCGGCGGGCGGGGAATTCTCGGGGGGTGACGCGTCCTCATTTGCAATCAGCGACGCCCGAAGCTTTCGATTCCGTGACTGCTGTAGATTTCGATTGCGTTCGGCGTAGGCCGGATTCGCACCGCGGTACTGCTTCCAGTACTCGGGGTTCTCGATAGCCCAGGCTTTGCTGGCCCGTGCATCGTTGTCGCGGTAGTCGGCGTCGTCACGCCGCTTTTGCTGCTGCCAGCGGCGACGGCGTTCACGTTGGCACGCCGGATCGGTGCAGTAGCTCTGAGTGGGGTTCTGCGGCCGGGGGATAAATGTGTGGCCACATGCGTTGCAGATCTTCGTCTCCATGACAGTCTCCGTTAAAAAGACTGTATGGAAACGCTGTCAGCGCAAGGGGGGAGCTATGCGCGTAGGGTTTCGGAACGATGGTTATTCGGGAGCGCCAGGTTGCTCTTCATCCGATTTCAGCGTCATGTACTCCAGGCGCCACTGCGTGAGCAGTCGTGCCTTGCTCACAGGTAAATCATCCTCGGAGATCGATATGCATTGCTTCAATGCAATCCCGTTCCAATTGCCTGTGGTTTTGTCGAAGTGCTTATCCTCAAAGAGGTCCACGATTGCTGTCTCGAGTTTCTCCACCTCGTCTGCGGCATGCTCCGGATCTTCGCCTGGCGGATAGGCAAGTACGATCTTCAAACCGTAGGGGCTACCATCGGAGTGATCGATTTCCTTGCCACCATCCACATCGAAATAGACTGCTGACAACAGGTTGCCGACGGGTTCGATAATTTTGGCGAGACGCTTGTCGACCTTGAACTGGGATAGGCGACTCACGAATGGATCGGGAAACGCCGCACGGTTGTAGCGCACCCCCAGCCATGAACGTAGCGCCGACATCGATTTGCCTGGGATCGAGCAGGCGGCATCGGGAGCAAAAGCGGCGAGCGCCTGCTTCGGAATAAGGCGCTTGGCTGTCGCGACCAGCTCGACGACAACTGCGGCGTCATTTTTCTGCGCATCAATGTGCAGCGTGCGCGGTGCTTTTGCCCAGAAGTAGTTGCCATCCCCTTTGGGCAGGTAACGCCCAACGATGATTTCTACATCTGGCTCGATTTGGAGAGCATCGTTTGCGAGGTCGCAATCGTGGCTGATGACGACCACGCAAGTCGAATCAGGTGATTCTGGATGGGATAGTCCCAAGGACTGGGCGGCCTCGGCTGTGAGAACGTGCCCCTGACGCCACGGCGTATCTCGAGTCCAGATTGCTGCCATGCCATCCATGCTGGTTAGACGTCTTCATTGAGTGCGGGGCGGCCCATGTCTGCAAGATCGGGACGCGAAGGCGTTCTATCGCCAAGCAAGGCATCGAGCTTTTGTCGTGCTGCGGCACCACGTTTCTCGATCCGCACGAGTCGTTCGGCCGTTTCCTTGCCGTCGGCACCTTGTCCGATCAGTTCAACGAACGACTTGCCCTGCGCAACGGTGCGGTCGAGGGACAGTGCGGTTGGTTTGAAACCTGCCTCCGTGAATACACGCGCCGCAGCGGCCAGCTGTACGAGCTTGCCTTGGTGCTGCTCTTTTGGGGTTTCGCCATTGAGCCAGTTGTAGAGCGTCTGGCGCGATACGCCGAACACCGCAGGTAGATGAGACATGGTCCGACCGAAACCGGCTTTCACTTCCTTCATCAGATCAGTGTAAGGAGCGTAGGTGTCCTGGCTTGCCAGCTGTTCTACCTTCAGGATCGCGAACGGGCTATAGCCTTGACGCGACATGACGAAGTGCACACCTTCGACACCGCCGGTGCCACTTCCACCGAAACAGGGGAGCGGGCCACCCTCGGCAACGGTCGCCTGTCTGTGGATGGCAGGGACTGGCCGATAGTGAGCGTGAGCATTGAAATCACCAACAGGAACTGCGAGTCCGAGCATGATCACTTGTCCCAGGCGGTAAATGCATATTGCGTTGCGGTGGTCTTAAATGCGGTGCCGATGACCTTGTGTATGGCGTCGAGATGTTCGGCAACCGCCTTCGTCGAAAACGCTTCTCGACCTTCCACGAAACCATCGTTGTCGAGGATGGCACTGTTTCCGACGTAGGACGTAAACCTTTCCGAAATCTGCATGTTCCCTGGCTGGATGTCCGGGGGGAAGGCTAGTGGTCCCTCTTGAATGGCAACCCGGCTCAGTAGCTTGATGTTCCCGATCTCGTTCATTGCTTCCGTAAAAGAATAGAGTGGGCGTCCGCCGAGGCGCGAATTCAGACCTTGAACCTGTTCAACGAGGTACTGCTCGATGGTTTCTCCAGTTTGCGGCATCACTCGATCGAGATAGCGAAGGCCAACGCGTTCGGTGAATGCCAGCTTGACTGCATCATTGACGATGTTCAGCCCCGCTAGGAAGCAATCCGAGAAGGTTTCGAACTGGCCGTAATTGGTCGACTGAAGGGTGAGGCTCTGACCGTCGAGGATGAAGATGTGCGTTTTTTCGACGTTGCCGAGCAGGAATCTTTCCTGCTGAACAGGGGTCGGGGCTGGCGGTTGGCCTTCTTGGGCAGTGATTTGGATCGAGATAATGTGCTGGCGATCGAAATCGGGATAGCCAGCCTGACGGAAGCTCTCCTGTATGCCGGGCAGGAAGTCGGCCAGCTTCAGAATTGGGTTGAACCGCACCTGGGCCAAAGTTAGGTACACGGGCGGGTTCTTGAGCGGGGTTCCCATCTATCGATTACCTCCAAGTAACCGACTGAAGTTTACAGTTCGGTTGACACTTTGGCAAATTTTCTTTTGGACCTGCACTCCGGAATGTGCTTGCCATGGTCCTGAGTGTGATTGCCGTTCGCGGAATCGAACTCGGACAGATCTCGTGGCTGATAGTGATTCGGTGCATGGGCGGGGGTGATAGAGATGAGAAAAGCGCCCTCTGAGGCCCCCGCTGGCCTCAATCCTTCCTAAAACCCCCGAAATGCTGTAAGATGCTGGTTCGTTAGGTGGAGTTTCTCCACCACCACTTCTTTACTTCACTTTTGCACAAAGCGCGAGTCTGTTTGAACACACAAACAGCCGACGTCGACGCGCGTTCGCGAAGCGAGGGTTCGACTTTCCAAATTGCGCCATGCCAGCCTGGCACCAGTTTCCAGGCTCGCCGTCTCGACCGTTCCTGTTCGGCAAGCAAATGATGGGGAATAGGGTTTTTCCGCAAGCTTGGGGGATTTCCACAACATGCGCCAGGGTTTCCTTTAGTAAAGTCTCGGAATCCCTCCCAACTAATTGCTATATATGAATTATTCTGTTTTGAGATCGCTTGAAAATATGTTAAAAAATAAAGGTGAGTGTTAACCAACGTTGTATTAAAGTTATGCCCTTGAACGGTCGTTGCAGGGCTGACTTGCGCAAGCGGGGAGGCAAAGAAATGAAACTACGTAACTTCTTGATACTTACTCTCGGTTTTCTGGCGGTGGGCCACGCCATTGCGGCGGGCGGTCAGGCCGCAGCGGCCGACTACATGCACATCCCCGCAAGCAACAGCGACCTGGAACTGAAATCCCTGTCCGTGATGGTGTATGACCAGTACAGCGGCGAGGCGTTGTACGCAAAGAACCCCAACATGCAGACGCCGATCGCGTCCATCACCAAGCTGATGACTGCGGTTGTCACGCTGGACGCGAAACTGCCTCTGGATGAGCCCATCGAGATCAGCACCCTCGATGTCGATCACCTCAAAAACACCAGCTCGAGGCTTCCGATTGGCGCCACCTACACCCGCGAGCAACTGCTGAACCTTGCGCTGATCGCCTCCGAAAACCGCGCTGCACATGCCTTGGGACGTACTTACCCCGGCGGCCTGCAGGCCTTTGTTCAGGCGATGAACCGCAAGGCGAGGGAGCTGGGCATGAACAAGACGCTCTATGTCGACCCCTCCGGCCTGTCGAGCTACAACCAGTCCACCGCAGAAGATCTGGTGAAGCTGGTAGACCACGCCTACAGCTATTACCCCGACATTCGGCGCATCACCACCAGCACTGACTACTCCGTCGGCAAGCACAAGGTGGTGGTTACGCAGCGCAAGAAAACCCGCGTGTACTGGCGCGACCTGGCCTATGTCAACACCAACCGCCTGACGCGCGACCACGACTGGCAGATCGGCCTTTCGAAAACCGGCTTCATCAACGAGGCCGGGCACTGCCTCGTGATGCAGGCCAGCATCGCCGAGCGCAAGGTCATCATCGTGCTGCTGGATTCGGTCGGCAAATACACCCGCCTGGGCGATGCCAACCGCATCAAGCGCTGGCTTGAGGACTCCGGCATCAGCCGCCACACGCTGGCTTCTCCGCCGATCTCGCGCGGCACCTGATTCAAGCCGCCAGGAAAAACGCATAATGGCAGGTGAACAACCTGCCATTTTTCATGACGCTCGACTTTTACCTTAACCTGCTGGCCCAGGTGCTGTTTCCCATGGGCCTGCTCATCGCCGCCGGCGCGATCTGGCGCACGCGGCTAGACACGGCCGGCATCCGCGCCGTACGCGGCTACATCACGACCGTCACCATCAACCTGTTCGCGCCGGCGCTGCTGTTCGCGGCCGCCGCGACCGCCCAAATCGACACCAACATCCTGAGCGTGCCGCTCCTGGTCGCCTGCAGCATGCTGGTGACCGGCCTGCCGCTCTATATCCTGCTGTTCAGGACGCGCTTCGGCGGAACCTGTTCGCAGGCCGCCAAGGCCGGGCTGCTGCTATGCGGCATTTTCGGCAACGTGCTGTTCATGGGCTATCCGCTGCTGGTGCATTTGTATGGCGATGCCGGCGGACAGTATGCCGCCTTCGCCGACATGGCCGCCACCACCCCGCTGCTGTGGACGGCCGGCGTGTGGATCGCGGTCAGGCTGGGCGGCCAGACCACCGATGCCGGACATCCGTTAAAGCAGCTTTTCAGCCTGCCGCCGCTGTGGGCCTTCGCCGCCGGCGTCCTGGCCGTGCAGCTTCCAATCGACCACCAGCCGCTCGTCAACGCCGCGCACTTCATCGGCCAGCCGACGGTGCCGGTCATGCTGCTGATGCTGGGGCTGTCCATTCCCTGGAACCGGCTCAAACCGAGCAAGCCGGTACTGATGGTCGTCGGCTTCAAGCTGCTGCTAATGCCGCTGGCTGCCTTTGTGCTGGCCTTGATGCTGTTCCCGGAACTGACCGATGCCCAGCGCGGCGCGGTGCTGGAAGCCGGCGTGCCCACCATGCTCATGGCGGTCGGCATCGCAGACCGCTACAAGCTCGATGTCGAGCGGGTCGCGCTCACCGTGGCCTGGGGCACGGTGCTGTTTTTGCTGAGCTTGCCGGTGTGGCTGATCATGTTAGGCTAGTCGCAGGAATTCACGGAGAGACGGCATGAAAATCGGCTTCATTGGCACCGGCATCATGGGCCGGCCCATGGCGCTCAACCTCATGAAGGCAGGGCACGAGCTTTACACCTGGGGGCGCCGCTTCGATACCCTGGAACCACTCTTGGTCGCGGGCGCAATCGGCAAGGGCACGCCTGCGGAAGTTGCCGCTAGCGCCGACATCACCATCACCATGGTGGCCAACACCACGGATGTCGAGCAGGTGGTGCTGGGCGAGCGTGGGCTCATGCACGGCGCCAGGTCCGGCAGCGTGATCGTCGACATGAGCACCATCGCGCCTTCCGCCGCACGCGGCATTGCGGCGCAGCTCGCCACGCGCGGCATCCACATGCTGGATGCGCCCGTGTCCGGCGGACAGGCCGGCGCGCAGCAGGGCACGCTATCGATCATGGTCGGAGGCGAGGCGGAAATTTTCGCGCGCGTGCAGCCGCTGTTCGAGGTGCTGGGTAAGAACATCGTGCATGTCGGCGGTCACGGCGCCGGCCAGGTGGTGAAGGCCTGCAACCAGATCGTGGTCAGCCTGACCATGGAGGGCGTGGCCGAGGCCATCCTGCTGGCGAAGAACAACGGCGTCGATCCGGCCAGGATGCGCGAAGCGCTCATGGGCGGCTACGCCAACAGCAAGATCCTCGAAGTGCATGGCCAGCGCATGCTGGAAGGCAATTACAAGGCCGGCTTCAAGGTCAAGCTGCACCACAAGGACATGGGCATCGTCATGGACAACGCCCACGAAAACCGCACGCCGCTGCCGGGCGCGGAGCTGGTGGCGAGGCAGATCGCGGCGCTGATGGCGGCGGGCGAATCCGAGCTCGATTCCACCGCCATCATGCTGGCACTGGAGCGGCTTTCGCAGCAGTGAAGCCGAGCCGCGCGGATATCTTGCGACCGGCCTCCTGCACCAGCGGAATCCAGTCTGCCTTCCTGCGCTCGATCGGCGCAGACACCGAGAGCCCGGCCACCACGTGGCCGCCGCCGTCGCGAATCACCACGCCAATGCAGCCCACACCCAGCTCGGCTTCTTCGTTGTCCAGCGCATAGCCCCGGGCCAGATCCTGGCGCGCTTCGGTTTTGAGGCTGCCAAGGTCGGTGAGCGTATTGCGGGTATAGCGTTCCAGGCCGGTACGCGCGGCATAGCCCTCAAGCGCCGCGTCGTCCATTTCCCCTAGCATGAGCTTGCCCACCGCAGTGACATGCAGCGGCGCGCGCGCGCCGATCACCTGCTCGACGCGGATCGAGCGCGCCGGGGTCACGCGCTCGACGTACACCACCTCGTCGCCTTCGCGCAGGGTGAGATTGACCGATTCCTCGATCTGGTCGCGCAGCCATTCCATCACCGCGCGCGCCTCGCGCCGCACATCGGTGCCGGCGCGCACGCGGTGGCCCAGCTGCAGCAGGCGCGTGCCCAGCATGTAGTTGCCGGACTCGGTGCGCTCGACAAAGCCGTGCGCGACCAGTGCCGCCAGGATGCGGAATGCGGTCGAAGCATGCAGGCCGGTGTCGGCGGTGAGGAATTTCAACGGCACGGGTTCTGGATAATGCGAGAGCGCATCGAGCAGGCCGACAGCGCGGTCCAGCACTTGGATGGCGGTTGTGATATTTTTCATATCGTAAAAACGATTCTATATTGTGAAAAACCCAGTATTCCACTAAGGTAAGCCCAACGCAACTTTTTTGACGATTGGAGCCTGCCATGTCCGCCCAGCCCGACCACAAAGCCCACAGCTATCCCGCCTACCTGGAAGGCATCGATTATTTCGGCCAGCCCTGGCCGCACTTCGACACCCTGGGCGCCAAACCCGTGATCGGCGAGGGCCAGACCGCAATCGCCAACGCGGGCGATCCTGCCGCCGCCTACCAGACCCTGCTGGTGGCCGACGCCCTGCGCTACCTCACCCTGCAGATCACCGGCGCCAAGGCTTCCGGTCATCCCGGCGGCTTCGCCTCCAGCGCCGAGGCCGTGGCTGCGCTCACTCTGCTTGGCCACAAGAACCTCACTACCGAGGTGGGCCACCACGCTCCCGGTTATTACAGCGCCATGTTCCTCGACACTTCGCTCGAGGCCATGGGCATTTCCACCGTGAAGGACATGCGCGCGCGCTTCCGTGAGCGCCACGGCCTCCTGGGCCACCTGTCTGGCGCCATTCCCGGCCTTTTGGCCCCCGCCGGCCCGCTCGGCCAGGGCCAGCATTTCGCCATGGCCGGCGCCTACCTGCACCGCGACAAGCTGTTCCCGGTGACTATCGGCGACGGCGGCATGGGCGAGCCCTACATCCTGTCGTCCTTCCTGCATTTCATCACCGCCTATCCGGAGGTGACCAATTTCCTGCCGGTACTGGTGTGGAACGGCTACAGCCAGGAACACCACTCCATGGTGTCGCTGTTTGATAACGAGGGCATGCAGCGCTACTGGCACGCGCATGGCTTCAAGCGCGTGATCCTCATCGACGCCAAGGACTACGACGATGCCGGCCAGCACAGCGCCTACGTCGATTCCAGCCTGTTCTCCTTCAAACAGCGTCTCGCCTTCGCCGCCGCCGTGCTGAAGGGCATCGACGACGCCGCGAAGAGCGCCATGTCCGGCACCCCCACCGCCTTCATCATCAAGCAGTTAAAAGGCGCGGGCGTGCACAAGACCGGCGCCAAGGCGCACAACCTGTATCCGGCCGACACGCTCGATGCGCCACACATTTCCAGCGCACTGGAGCGCCGCGCGCTGTCGCCGGAAGCCTGGGAACTCGCGCGCACCCTGTGCGTGCGCGCAGCTGGCGGCCCTGCGGGCAAGGTCGCGGTGACCGAAAGCGAACTGAAAATCGCCCCAATCAATGGGCTGCCGCTGAAGGACTTCGCCGTCGGCGAAAAAGCCGTGCCCTCCACCGCGCTCGGCGCCCTGATCGCGCACGTCGGCAAGGCCGACAGCCGCTTCGTGGTGACGAATGCCGACGGCAACGAGGCCTCGGGCATGGCCAACATCAACGAGGCGCTGAAGATCCGCCATCCCTCGGAAGACGGCCTCTATCACCAGAAACCGGAAGGCCAAGTGTACGAGCCCTTGAACGAGGACGCCTGCGCGGGCCTTGCCGCCGGCCTCGCGCTGTTCGGCAGCCGCAGCATCTGGCTGTCGTACGAGAGCTTCGCCATCAACGGCTGGCCGATCTATCAGACCGTGGCCCAGGCCATGGCCGAACTCCGTCGCAAGACGCCCTCGGCCGTTTGCATGTTCACTGCCGGCGCGCTGGAGCAGGGCCGCAACGGCTGGACTCACCAGCGTCCCGAGATCGAGAACTACGCGGCCGCGCAAATGAAGAACGGCAACACCTTCGCGCTGTTCCCGGCCGACGCCAACATGATCCAGGCGTCTTATGAATGGGCGCTGTCCAGCCACAACAAGAGCATCGCCATTTTCGCCTCAAAGTCTGCGCTGCCGGTGTACACCACACTGGAGCAATCTCGCCAGGCGATTCGCGAAGGCGCGGTCACGCTATATCAAACCGCCGGCACGGGCGAAGTCGACGTGGTGCTGGCAACAGCCGGCGACATGATCTTCCTGCCGGTGTTCGAAGCGAAGGACACGCTCGAAGCCGAAGGCCGCCGCGTGCGCATCGTCGCCGTTGCGAATCCGCGCCGCCTCTACCGCGAGGCCGATGTGGCCTGGGATACCGTGTCCGAGCCGGACGGCGGCTTCATGAATGACACCGACTTCGACAAGCTGTTCGATGGCAAGGCGCTGCTTGCCGTTTCGGGCGGCCCGAGCGCCGTGCTCGAGCCGGTGATCCTGAGGAGCCGCGCGCAGCGTCGCGACGTGATGTGCTGGAAACGCGGCGAGACCACCGCCAGCCCCAATGAGGTCATGGCCTTCAACGGACTGACCGGCGGCGACATCGCCGAGCGCGCGCGCGGCCTGTTGGGGTAATGCTGTGGAAAACAAGATCATCGTCATCGACGACGATCCCACCGGCTCGCAGACGGTGCATGGCTGCCTGCTGCTGACGCGATGGGACGCGGACACCCTGCTGCAAGGGCTGGAAGACGCCTCGCCGCTATTCTTTGTGCTGTCCAACACCCGCGGCATGGATGCGGCGAAGGCGGCGGCGGTGACGCGCGAAATCTGCCTTAACCTGCGCGAGGCGATCCAGCGCCTCGCCGCGCAAGGCCGTGTGATTCAACCGATCCTGGTGAGCCGCTCGGATTCCACGCTGCGCGGCCATTACCCGGTGGAAACCGACGTCATCGCCGAAACGCTGGGGCCGTTCGATGCGCACTTTCTGGTGCCCGCCTTCTTCGAGGGCGGGCGCGTGACGCGCGACAGCATCCACTATCTGATGGTCGACGGCCAGCCGATACCGGTGCACGAAACCGAATTCGCGAAGGATTCCGTATTCGGCTATCGCCACAGCTTCCTTCCCGACTACGTGGAGGAAAAAACCGCCGGCCGCATCAAGGCCAGCGGGGTTGAGCGCTTTGTTCTGGGCGATGTGCGCGGCGATGCGCTGCCGCGCCTGCTGGCCTTGAAAGAAAACGTCTGCTGCGTGGTCGATGCCGAGACCCAGGCTGACCTGAACCATTTCGCTGCGCAACTGAAAACCGCTGCCTCGCAGGGCAAGCGTTTCCTGTTCAGGAGCGGCGCCTCGCTCCTCACCGCGCTCGCCGCGCTGCCGCCGCAGCCGGTCGCCGCCGAAGACATGTCGGCCTTCGTGCGCGAAGGCAAGCCGGGCGCCGTCATCGTCGGCTCGCACGTGAAGAAGACCACCGCGCAGCTGAACGAGTTATTGAAGCAGCCCGGCATTGCGCCGCTGGAAATCGACGTAGCCCAGCTGCCGGAAGGCCGCGCGCCCATCGTCGAGCAGGCGGTCAGGGCAGCGGCGGCCCTGCATGCGCAGGGGTTGACGCCTGTGATCTATACCAGCCGCGTCGAGCGCCAGTTTGCCGACCAGCAGCAGCGCCTGGCCTTCGGCGAGCAGGTCTCCGGCACATTGATGGACATCGTCAAGCAGTTGCCGCAAACCCTCGGCTTCCTGATCAGCAAGGGCGGCATCACCTCGAACGATGTGCTGTCTGACGGGCTGGCGCTGAAAGCCTCGCGCGTGGTCGGGCAAATAATCGCTGGCTGCTCGGTGGTGAAATGCCCGGCCGATCATCCGCGCCATCCCGATTTGCCGGTGGTGATCTTTCCTGGCAACGTGGGCGACGAGTCAGCGCTCGCGACGGTTTACCTGCGACTTGGCGGCGCCGGGATGAAGGCGCTCAGATCAGCTTCCGCTCGGCAAGCTCGAGCTTGATGTAGGCATAGAAAACCGGCGCCGCGATCACGCCCGCCACGCCAAAGGCTGCCTCCATCACCAGCATCGCGGTCAGCAGTTCCCAGGTATGGGCCTTGATCTGCCCGCCGATGATGCGGGCGTTCACCAAATACTCGAGCTTGTGGATGATCACGAGAAAAGCCAGCGACGCAAACGCGGTATGCAGCGAATGATTAAAGGAAATGATGACAATCACGGTGTTGGAAATGAGATTGCCCAGCACGGGCATCAAGCCAACGACGAACGTGATCACGATCATGGTTTTGATAAAAGGCAGCTCCACGCCGAATGCAGGCAGCACCACGGCCAGATACAACCCGGTGAGGGCGGTGTTGAGCAGGGAAATCTGCATCTGCGCGAACACTACCTTTCGAAAGGCCTGCCCAAGATGAAACACCCGCCTGCTCATGCACTGCGCCAGGGGGCCCAGGGTGTGGTGTGCACGGCCCTCGTTCAGCGACACGAAGGAGCCGATGATGAGGCCGATCACCACCATCGCCAGCGCATGTCCGGCCTTGCCCCCGGTGGTGCGAATTTCCTGCGCGTGCGTGCGCAGCCATTCGGACAGCGTCACGCGAATCTGCGACTCGTCCCCCTGCGGCAGGTATTCGGCGACCCACGGCGGCAACAGGTTGCGCGAGTTCCCGATCACTTCGGCCATGTTCTTCAGGAGCGCCGCATAGCTGCCGCCTTCGGCCTTGTAGTAGGCGATTGCGCCCAGCACAGCGCCAATGAGCGCGGACAGCACCGCTGCGGAAATCAGCCCCACCACGACCATCTTGGCGCGGCTGTGCGAGAGCTTGTTGCTGACAAAGCGCGGCGACAGCATCACCACCAGCTCGTAAACCAGCAGGCCGGCCAGCAAGGCGGGCAGCAGTCTGGCATACAGCGTGAAAACCAGCGCGACGGCCGTCAGGGCCCAGGCAGCCCATTCGTACTTCGTGGCATGCATCGCCATCTGAAATCTCCTATTTCCTGCGATTCTAGCAAGGCTTTGTGGCCAGCGACTTGGCTTAGAATGAAACCATGATCGCCAACGAAGCCATCCGCCGCCTCCAGGCCATCCTGCCGCCGCATTGCCTGCTGCTGGCGCGCGAGGAAGTAATGCCGTTCGAGACCGACGGGCTCACCGCGTTCCGCAACACGCCGGACGCGGTGGCCCTGCCCGAGACCGAGGAGCAGGTCAAACAGGTGCTCGCCGTCTGCCGCGAGACCGGCACGCCGGTGGTATTCCGCGGCGCCGGCACCGGCCTGTCCGGCGGCGCGCTGCCGGTGGACGGCGCGGTATTGCTGGCGATGACCAAATTCAACCGTATTCTGGCGCTCGACCCGCTGGCGCGCACTGCGCGGGTGCAGCCGGGAGTGCGCAACCTGGCCATCTCCGAAGCCGCCGCCCCGCACGGCTTGTATTACGCGCCCGACCCCTCTTCCCAGATCGCCTGCAGCATCGGCGGCAACGTGGCAGAAAACTCTGGCGGCGTGCATTGCCTGAAATACGGGCTCACCGTGCACAACGTGCTGGCCATGCGCGCACTGACCATCGACGGCGAAGAGCTGGTGATCGGCACGGGCGCGCTGGACACGCCCGGCTACGACCTGCTCGCGCTGATGACCGGCTCGGAAGGTATGCTCGCGGTCATCCTCGAAATCACGGTGAAGCTGCTCCCGAAACCGGAACGCGCCCAGGTCATCCTGGCGGCGTTCAACGATGTGGCGAGGGGCGGGGCGGCGGTCGGCGCCATTATTGCGGGCGGCGTGCTGCCGGCCGGCCTGGAGATGATGGACAAGCTCGCGATCGAGGCCGCTGAAGCCTACGTGCACGCCGGCTACCCGCTCGATGCCGAGGCCATCCTGCTGGTGGAGGTGGATGGCACTCAGGAAGAGGTTTCGGAAGACGTCATGCGCGTGCGCGAAATTCTGCTGGCGGCAGGGGCGACCGAAGTGCGCACCGCGAAAGACGAAGCCGAGGCGAAAAAATTCTGGGCCGGCCGCAAGGCGGCGTTCCCCGCAGTAGGGCGCCTGGCGCCGGATTATTACTGCATGGACGGCACCATCCCGCGCAAGGCGCTGCCCACCGTATTGAAGCGCATCGCGGAGCTGTCGCAGGAATACGCGCTGCCGGTGGCCAACGTGTTCCATGCCGGCGACGGTAACCTGCATCCGCTCATCCTGTACGACGCCAACCAGCCGAATGCGGTCGAACAGGCCGAGCGCCTGGGCGCCGACATCCTCGAGCTGTGTGTCGAGCACGGCGGCACCATCACCGGCGAGCACGGCGTGGGCCTGGAAAAAATCGACCAGATGTGCGTGCAGTTCGCCGCACCCGAGCTGCAGGCTTTCCATGGCGTGAAGGCCTGTCTTGACCCGAGCGGCCTGCTGAATCCGGGCAAGGCCGTGCCCACTCTCCACCGCTGCGCGGAATACGGCGCCATGCATGTGAAGGGCGGCAACCTGCCCTTCCCGGAATTGCCGAGGTTCTGATGCAGGACATCATCGATCGCATCCGCACTGCCCAAGGCCCGCTGGTGATCCGTGCCGGCGGCAGCAAGGACTGGTACGGAGAAAAAGCTTCCGGCGAAATCCTCGATGTATCGGCGCATCGCGGCGTTGTCAGTTACGAACCGGGCGAACTGGTCTTGACCGCGAAATGTGGCACGCCGCTCGCCGAGATCGAGTCCCTGCTCGACCAGCACGGACAGATGCTGGGTTTCGAGCCGCCGCGTTTCAGCCCGGCTTCCACGCTGGGCGGCACGCTGGCCTGCGGCTTTTCGGGACCGCGCCGGCCTTATGCGGGGTCGGCGCGCGACTTCGTGCTGGGCATGGAAATCGTCGACGGCAACGGCCAGCACCTCAGATTTGGCGGCCAAGTCATCAAGAACGTGGCGGGCTATGACGTCTCGCGCCTGATGGTGGGCGCGCTCGGCACGCTCGGCGCCCTGCTCACCGCCTCGCTCAAGGTGCTGCCCAAACCGAAGGCCGAACTCACCCTACAATTCGAATACGGCGAGGACGAGGCGATCCGGCGCATGAACGAATGGGCCGGCAAGCCGCTGCAGCTGTCTGCTGCCGCCTGGCTCTCGGGCGTGCTGTCCGTGCGACTGTCGGGTGCGCAAAGCTCGGTGGCCGCGGCGCACCGCAAGCTCGGCGGCGAAGTGAATGTCCATGGCGAAGAATTCTGGGCCGGCTTGCGCAATCATTCAGCCGCCTTTTTCCAGGATGGCGCGCCACTCTGGCGCCTGTCCCTGCCATCGACCGCGCCCGCGCTCAACCTGCCTGGCAAGCAGCTGATCGGCTGGGGCGGGGCCGAACGCTGGTACAAGTCGGATGCACATGCGGTAGAGATTCGCGCGCAGGCCGCAGCGCACGGCGGCCACGCCACGCAGTATGCGGGCGACAAGGCGAGCGACGCTTTCCACCCGCTGTCCCCCGCCCTGCAAAAATATCAGCAGCGGCTCAAGCAGCAATTCGATCCGCGCGGCATCCTCAACCCGGGAAGAATGTACCGATGAAACGCTGGCTCGCTTTCTTGCTGCTGTTGTGCGGCGGGCTACTCCAGACCGCGGCGTGGGCGCAACCGCACGCACCGTTCTACAAGGCCGAGCGCAACGGGCAGGTTGTGTACGTGCTGGGCACGCTGCATGTGGGGCGAAGCGATTTCTATCCATTGCGGCCCGCCATCGAAAACGCCGCCAGGCAGGCTGCCCGCGTCTATCTGGAAATCAACCTGGATGAACCCGGGGTCGAGGAAAAAACCGCCCGGGCCATGCTGTGCAGCCCCCCCTGTCTGAAAGAGGCGCTCAGTGAATCGGAATGGAACACGCTCGCCCAGCGCCTTGACAACCAGGAAATGGCGCTGCGCGCGCTTGAACAAATGCGCCCATGGGCCGCAGCCGTCGTGCTGGCATTGGGAGACTTCGCCGCTTTGGGATTCAGCGCAGAGCTGAGCGTGGAAAAGCAGGTGGTTGCGCTCGCGGGCGACCCGGGCAAAACCGTCGGACTGGAAAGCGTCGAAGAGCAGATGCGTCTTTTCACCGACATGGCGCCAGTGGAGCAGAAGGAAATGCTGGTGCAGTGGATTAACATGACACCCGGAGAGCGCCTCGACCTGAACCGGCAAATGGTCGCGCTCTGGGAACAGGGCAACGCCGAGGCGATGCACGACTGGTACAAGAAGACGGAAATGCGCTACAGCGGCAACCCGACTGCGGCCGCATCGTTCGACCGCAAGTTTCTGGTCGAGCGCAATCGGGTTCTGGCCCAGCGCCTGCTCGCGCAGATCGGGAACGCGCCTGGGCCATTTTTTCTCGCCGTCGGCGCCCTGCATCTGGGCGGGCCCGACGGTGTGCTCGCCCTGCTGAAAAAACAGGGCTTCCAGGTCAAGGTCCAATAACCCCCTCCCATGCAGACCCAGCTAGCCGATTTCATCCGCGACACCGCCGACGGCAAAGAGGCCGACCGCATCCTGCGCGCCTGCGTGCACTGCGGCTTTTGCCTTGCCACCTGCCCGACCTATCAAATTCTGGGAGACGAACTCGATTCCCCGCGCGGCCGCATCTACCTGATGAAACAGATGCTGGAAGGTGCTGCCGTCACCCAAAAAACGCTGACGCATCTCGATCGATGCCTGACCTGCCGCAACTGCGAAACCACCTGCCCGTCTGGCGTGCAGTATGGCAGGCTGGTCGACATCGGCCGCCGCATCGCGGAAGAAAGGGCCACGCGACCGGCTATGCAAGCCCTGCAGCGCAAGGTGCTGGCCAGGTTTCTGCCGCAGCAGAAACTTTTCGGCGGTGCGCTCAGGCTGGGCCGCATGGCCCGGCCTTTCCTGCCCGCATCGCTGGGCGACAAAATTCCATCGGCACCGGGCAAGCCCGCCGCAACGCCCGCCGCGCAGCACGCCCGCAAGATGATTACGCTGGCCGGCTGCGTGCAGCCGGCGCTGGCGCCACAGATCAATGCCGCCGCAACTGCGGTGCTCGACGCCATTGGCATCACATTATTTGAGGAACCGCAGGCCGGCTGCTGCGGCGCGGTGAGTTTCCACCTCAATTTTCAGGAAGCCGGCCTTGCGGCGATGCGCCGCAACATCGACGCCTGGTGGCCGCACATCGAGGCCGGGGCCGAGGCCATCGTGATGACAGCATCGGGCTGCGGCGTTACGGTCAGGGAATACGGCCATCACCTCAGGCACGATTCCGCCTATGCGGAAAAAGCCGCACGTGTCTCGGCGCTGACAAAAGACCTGTCGGAAGTATTGCTCGCCGAAGCGGACGCGCTGCGCGCCTGGCTCGCGAAGCGCGGTCCCAGGCCGGGGCAGAATGTGAGCTTTCACTCGCCCTGCACCCTGCAGCACGGGCAAAAAATCACCGGCGTGGTAGAGGCCCTTCTGACTGTTGCCGGGCACAGCATCCTGCCCGTCAGCGAAGCACATCTATGCTGCGGATCGGCCGGCACCTATTCATTGCTGGAGCCGGAGATTTCCATGCAATTGCGCGACCGCAAGCTGAGCCATCTCTCGGCGCCGCACCCTGACGTCATCGCGACCGCCAACATCGGATGCCTCACGCATTTGCAATCCGGCACCGGGACACCGGTGCGGCACTGGGTCGAACTGCTATAGCGCTAGCACTGGGCGCACGCCCCGGCCGCGCTCGTTTTTCCCCCGGACCGGCCTGCCGCCAACGCGTCCCCGGCAACGACCTTCTGACCCAGCTGCAGGACCGCCATCGCGTAATAGGATGAACGGTTGTAGCGCGTCAGCACGAAAAAGTTGCGGCTACCCAGGACAAAGCTGCTGAGCGCCTGGCCATTCTGCAGCTCCACCAGCGCATAAGCTTCGCGCTGCGGAAGCGGGGCAAGGGGTTTCGCACCATGCTCTGCGAGAGCCGCGGGAGTAAAGGTCGGCAGGATGTCCGGCGCCAGCAGAGGATCGAGCCGGGCTTTTGTCACATCCACCGGGAAGACCGGTTCCAGCTGCCGGACCCAGCCATGCCTGGCCAGAAAGTTCGCAACCGAGCCGATGGCGTCCACCGGGTTGTTGAGGTCGACGTGGCCGTCGCCATCGAAGTCGGTCCCATAAGCGTTGATGCTTTCAGGCATGAACTGCGGCATGCCGGTAGCCCCGGCATAGGAGCCGCGGACTTCCAGCGGCTGGCACCGCTCTTTCGCGCACCAGACAAAAAAATGGCCCAGCTGTTCGCGGAAATAGTCTGAGCGATTGCGGCCCTCGGACGGAAAATCGAAGGCCAATGTGGCAAGCGCATCGATGACGCGGAAGCGCCCCGTGTCGCGGCCATAAAAGGTTTCCACGCCGAGAATCCCGACAATCACCTCGACTGGCACGCCGAATTGATCGCTTGCCCTGTTCAGTGTCTCTGCATGCTGCTGCATGAACAGCCGGCCTGCCTCGATCCGCCTCGGCTCGATGAACCGGTCTCGATAAGCCTGCCAGCTCTTGCGCTGGCCGGCTGGCGGCGGCTTCATCGTCTGCTGCGCGAACTCGAGTTTTCGGGCCTGTTGCAAGGTCGCCTTCACCCAATCCGGATCAAGTCCGCGCTGCGCCATTTCCTGGGCAAAAATCTCGACTTGTGTGCGCCCGGCATAGGTTTCGGTCTTCGCAGCAGGCTTGGGTGCGATAGCACAGGCGGTCAGCAGGACTGCCGTTAGCGCGCAGTTGAAATAAAGGTAAGGCTTCAATGTTTATCTCATTAAACGGTCGGATCCCCGAATGACTGGCTACGGGCGGTCACGCGAGACGGCCTGTCCACGCGCCGCGGCACACCCGGGCGGGCGGACATCATGAAAAATTCTACGCCCTGATTCAGGCCCCGCCAAACAGCCTGCCGCCAGTGGCGCGGTATAATTGGCGGCATTCCCCATCCGGTCCGGGCAGTGAGCATGTCCGGATTTTTGTATGACCCCGAAAGAACACCTACTCAAGCTATTGAAGCTGGCAATTGCGAATATTGCCCCTGGCCAGGAAGAGAGCATTGAGCTCGAGCGCCCCAAGGCGGCTGGCCATGGCGATTTTTCCTGCAACATTGCCATGCGTCTGGCAAAGGCCCAGAAAAAGAATCCGCGCGCACTCGCCCAGGCCATCATCGCCGACCTGCCCGCATCGCCGTTGCTGGACAAAGCCGAAATCGCCGGCGCCGGCTTCATCAACCTGTTTCTCAAGCCTGCGGCCTGGGCTCAAGTCATTGAAACCATCCGCACCGAGGGCAGCCGTTACGGCCGCTCGAATGCAGGCAGCGGCCTGAAGGTGCAAGTCGAATTCGTCTCCGCCAACCCGACCGGCCCGCTGCACGTGGGCCACGGCCGCGGCGCCGCTTATGGCGCGAGCCTGGCCAACGTGCTGGGGGCGGCGGGTTATGCCGTCACGCGCGAGTATTACGTGAACGACGCGGGTCGCCAGATGGACATCCTCGCGCTCTCCACCTGGCTGCGCTATCTGGAGCAGCATGGCATCCTCGTGCCCTTCCCCTCCAATGCCTATCAGGGTGATTACGTCCGCGAGATGGCCCGCGCCATCGTTGCGGAGCACGGCGACCGCTACGTGCACGAACCCTGGCGTATTCTCGACGGCGTGCCGCTGCGCCCGGAAGACGAGCGCGTGGCAGGCGGCGATGCCGAGGCGAAAGCGCAGAATGAAGCGCACCTCGACGGCCTCATCGCTGCGGCAAAACGCCTCCTGGGCTCCGAATATTCCTATTTCCACGGCTTTGCGCTGAACGAACAGCTGTCCGACTGCCGCGCCGATCTCGCCGAGTTCGGTGTCGGCTTCGATGAATGGTTCTCGGAAAAAAGTCTGTTCGACACCGGCAAGGTGGCGGCGGCGGTCGATGCGCTCAAGCGGCACGGCCACCTTTACGAGCAGGACGGCGCGCTGTGGTTCAAGGCCAAGGCCTTCGGCGACGAAAAGGACCGTGTGGTGCAGCGCGCCAATGGCGAATACACCTATTTCGCATCCGACATTGCCTACCACGCCAACAAATACGAGCGTGGCTTCGACCGCATCATCGACGTGTGGGGTGCCGACCACCACGGCTACATCCCACGCGTGAAGGCGGCGCTCACCGCACTGGGCCTGGACCCGGACAAGCTGACCGTGGCGCTCGTTCAGTTCGCGGTGCTCTACCGCGGCGGCCAGAAGGTGCAGATGTCCACGCGCTCCGGCTCCTTTGTGACCCTGCGCGAGCTGCGCGGTGAAGTCGGCAACGACGCGGCGCGCTTCTACTACGTGCTGCGCAAGTCCGACCAGCACCTCGACTTCGACCTCGACCTCGCAAAATCCCAGAGCACCGACAACCCGGTGTATTACATCCAGTACGCGCACGCTCGCGTGTGCAGCGTTCTGGCGGAATGGGGCGGCAACGCGGCCGACCTGGAAACCGCCGACCTGGCCCTGCTGGTGTCCGCCCACGAGCTGGCGCTGATGAAGCGGCTGCTGGAATACCCGGAAATCATCGAAGCTTCTGCGCGCGAGCTGTCGCCCCATCTCATCGCCTACTATTTGAAGGATCTGGCCGGCGACCTGCATACTTATTACAACGCCGAAAAATTCCTGGTCGAGGACGAGCCGCTCAAGCGGGCGCGCCTGGCGCTGGTTTCGGCAACCCGGCAAGTGCTCGAAAACGGCCTGTCCCTGCTGGGCGTAACGGCTCCGGAGAAAATGTGATGGCGGCAAGCGGCAAGAAAAAACCTTTCCTCGGCGGGTTCCTGACGGGTCTTGCCGTCGGCTTGGGGCTTGCCGTCGCGGTGGCGCTGCTGGTCACGCGCAACAACCCGTTCGTCGAGCAGACTTCGCCCCAGCCCGTCAGCCAGTCTTCCGCGCCGGCCGCCCCGATTGAAGCGCCGAAGTATGAATTCAACCAGCCCACGCCGGAAAGCGACGCCAGCAAGCCAACGGCCGAGGCCACACCCGGCATCAGCTATTTTCTCCAGGCAGGTGCTTTCGGCAACGCTGCAGAGGCCGACGGCATGAAAGCCCGCCTTGCCCTGCTGGGCTTCGAAGCAAAAACCTCTGCCGCGCAGGAAGGTGGGAGCGTCCTGTACAAGGTCAGGATCGGGCCATATAAAAGTCTCGATGAACTTAATCGCGCGCGCGCCCGTCTCACGCAAGGCGGCATCGAAACCATGCTGGTGAAAACCGGACCGAAGCAAGAGGAGAAACCATGAAACGCTTTCACGCTTTGCACCAGGCGCTGGCCTTGCTGGCCGGATTGCTGCTCCTCACCGG
>DAIMZB010000015.1:20737-23483 GCA_036734185.1 Thiobacillaceae bacterium
CGACGCCCCAGAGAAGGGCGCAGAGCCGGTGTACGATCGCAACAATCGCCAAGTCGGCTGGCGCATGGCTAACGGCGCCATCCAGGCGATCGATCTGCTATTGACCGAGGATAAGCCTGGGGGCTGAGGAAGCCGACCCCGCCGAGGAAGGCACCGACTACGCACGCGTGAGCAAGCCGGTGCAGGTCGAAACCGGCAGGCAGATCGAGGTGGTCGAGTTCTTCTGGTATCGCTGCCCACACTGCAACCAGCTTGAGCCGGCATTGGAGGCCTGGGTCAGGAAGCTGCCGCCCGACGTCAAGTTCCGACCCGTTCCCGCTGTCCTTAACCCGAGCTGGCTGCCCGCGGCAAAGCTGCACTACGCGCTCACCGACATGGGTGCGCTGGACAGGCTCCACGGCAAGGTTTTCGACGCATACCACAAGGACAAGCTGGATCTGGATGACGAGGACGTGCTGCTGGGCTGGATCAAGAAACAGGGGCTGGACGAGGCCAGGTTCAAAATGGCCTACAACTCCTTCTCCACGCAAACGCGTGCCATGAAGGGCACCCAGGCGGCCCGCAATGCAGGCATTACCGGCGTGCCGGCCCTGATGGTCGACGGTAAATACATCACCGCGGTATCCATGACCTTCACCGAGGAGCGCCTGTTCGAAGTGCTCGACCAGCTGGTTCAGCGCGCCCGCAAGGAGCGCGGCGGCAAGTCCGCCAAATAATCCCCTTGCCTGCGGCAAACCGCCCGCTTGCGGTATTCATCACTGGCGCCTCGAGCGGCCTTGGCGCGGCACTGGCCCGGCATTACGGCCACCAGGGCTGTGTGCTGGGCCTGTGCGGGCGACGCGCGGAGGCGCTGCGGCAAACCGCACGGGGGTTCGATGCGCATTGCTTCACCGCTGACGTGCGCGATGCCGAAGCCATGCAGAACGCCGCCACTGCGTTCATGGAAAAGGCCGGCGTGCCCGACATCGTCATCGGCTGTGCCGGCATCTCGGTGGGCACGCTGACCGAGGAAAAAACCGATCTGCCCGTTTTCCAGGCGGTGATGGATGCCAACGTGATGGGGCTGGTGCACAATTTTCATCCTTTCGTCGCGCCCATGAAAGCAGCGCGCAAAGGCGCGCTGTGCGGGATTGCCAGCGTGGCCGGCGTGCGGGGACTGCCCGGCGGCGGCGCGTATTCCGCTTCCAAGGCTGCGGCGCGCGTCTATCTGGAGGCCTTGCGGCTGGAGCTGAAGTCCTCAGGCATTGCGGTCATCACGGTTTCGCCCGGTTATATCGAAACGCCGATGACACAAGTGAACCGCTATCCCATGCCTTTCAGGATGTCCGCCGAAGCGGCAGCGGAAAAAATTGCGCGCCTGATCGAGAAGCGCCGCCCGGAAAGCATCATCCCCTGGCAGATGGCGATCGTGGCAGGGCTCATGCGCTGCATGCCGCGCACCCTGTATGATCGTTTGTTCGAAAAGGCGCCGCGCAAGCCGCGAGGGCTGCCAACCTGATTTTGCAGTCGTCCGGGCAGATGCCCTATATTTGAAAGATTCATGCTGAATTCGGAGCCTTCATGACAGAACCTATCAGCGTTGCAGTGGTGGATGACCATCCCCTGTTGCGCATGGGCGTGGCAAACTCTATCGAGCAAACCGGCGACATGCGCCTGGCCGGCCAGTTCGCAAACGCGGCCGCGCTCAAGGCGTGGATGACAAGCGGCAAACGCGCCGACGTGATCCTGCTCGACCGCTCGCTGCCGGACATGGACTCGCTGGATATGGTTTCCGAGATCCGGGACGCCGGCATGAAGGTCATCATGCTCACCATTGCCGACACCGAGGAGGAAATTTCCGAAGCCATCAGCGCCGGCGTGGACGGCTATGTCATCAAAAGCAGCGAGCCGGATCATGTGCTGTCCGCCATCCGCAGTGTCTGTGCAGGGCAAAGCAGCTTCCCCCTCAATATCATGCAAAGCATGGCGCGCGGCGAGCTCCCACACAGCGCACTGCAGGCGCTTACTCCGCGCGAAATGGAGATCGTCGAGTTCGTGAAGCAGGGCCTCTCCAACAAGATCATCGCCTATAACCTGAAGCTGTCCGAAAACACCGTGCGCAACCACTTGCGCAACATCATGGAAAAGCTCGGGCTGAAAAATCGCGTGCAGGTTGCGACACTGGCCTTGAAAGAGGATCAGCGCCGTCGATAGTCAATTTCCGTCAAGGAAAAATACAGGCCAGAAATGAAATTTGCTGTTCTGATTTTTTAAAAAAACACTGCTTCTGACTGGGCCCGTTGACACACATGATGGCTCTTTAGAAGACGGCTTTTTTTAGCCCCCGACAAAACCCGCAAATTAGCATTGTTCCCACGGCAGCCCGCAGGATCGCCAACCGTTGATTCTTCCACGGTGATAGTGTTCGTCAAGCTCGCCATCAAATCCATGCTGGACAATGTAGACTTCGGTCAATCCTGCCGCCTCGAGTATCTTGGCCGCATCTAACGTTCGCCTGCCACTCCTGCATATGAGCACGACCGGATTATCCTGTGTGGTCACATCCATGACTTGGGCAGCAAAGTCAGTGTTTGCCTCCCAATCGGGAGGGTCCGCCCAGGGGATGGATAGCGCGCCAACAGGGTGGCCAACAAACAAAAACTCGATTTCACTGCTTACGTCGATGAAAACCGCATCTGGATGTTCCTGAAGAAAATCGAATGCGGCTCTTGGAATTAGGTATTTCATGTTCATTCTGGGGCGGTTT
>DAIMZB010000016.1:0-23250 GCA_036734185.1 Thiobacillaceae bacterium
CTTCGGGATCAGCGCCGTCGATCGCCCATGTCTGCGGCGCGCCCTGCGGCCTGCCGCCGGCCTGCCCTGGCGCGTCGTTCATGCGCATGCTGAGCGCGATGCGCTTGCGCTTCTCGTCGACCTCCAGCACTTTCACCTTCACGATCTGGCCGGCCTTCACCACGCTGTGCGGGTCTTTCACAAAATTGTCGGACAGCGCCGATATGTGCACCAGCCCGTCCAGGTGCACGCCGATGTCGACGAAAGCGCCGAAGGCGGCAACGTTGGTGACTACACCCTCCAGCATCATGCCGGGCTTGAGGTCGGCCAGCGTCTCCACACCGTCCTTGAAGCTTGCGGTGACGAATTCGGGTCGTGGGTCGCGGCCGGGTTTTTCCAGCTCTTTCAGAATATCGCTGACGGTGGGCAGGCCGAATTTTTCATCGGTGTATTTTGCCGGGCTGAGTTTTTTCAGCAGCGCGTCGTTGCCGATGACAGCCTTCAGGTCCTGTTTAATGTCGGCGAGGATGCGCTCGACCAGCGGGTAGGACTCGGGGTGTACGGCAGAAGCGTCGAGCGGATTGTCACCGCCCATGATGCGCAGGAAGCCCGCTGCCTGCTCGAAGGTCTTCTCGCCCAGGCGCGGCACGTCGAGCAGCTGCACGCGGCTGGCGAATTTCCCTTTCGCGTCGCGAAAGGAAACAATGGCCTGGGCCACGCCGCCGCTCAAGCCCGAAACCCTTGCAAGCAACGGCGCCGAGGCGGTGTTGACGTCCACGCCCACGGCGTTGACGCAGTCTTCCACCACGGCGTCGAGCGACTTCGCCAGCTGGAGCTGGCTGACGTCGTGCTGGTACTGGCCGACACCGATGGACTTGGGGTCGATCTTGACCAGCTCGGCGAGCGGGTCCTGCAGGCGACGGGCAATCGACACCGCGCCCCGGAGCGAGACGTCCAGACCGGGCAGTTCCTGCGACGCGTATTCGGACGCGGAATACACCGAGGCGCCGGCCTCGGACACCACGATGCTGGTAAGCGTGAGTTCAGTGCGCTGCTTGATGAGGTCGCGCGCCAGCTTGTCGGTTTCGCGCGAGGCGGTGCCGTTGCCGATGGCGATGACCGATACGCGATGTTTCTCGGCAAGTTTCCCAAGCGTGTGCAGCGCGCCATCCCAGTCGTTCCTCGGCTGGTGCGGGTAAACGGTGCCGGTGTCGACGACCTTGCCAGTCTCGTCCACCACCGCCACCTTCACGCCGGTGCGAATGCCGGGGTCCAGCCCCATGGTCACACGCGGGCCGGCGGGTGCCG
Organism: Thiobacillaceae bacterium; assembly: GCA_036734185.1. GTDB lineage: Bacteria > Pseudomonadota > Gammaproteobacteria > Burkholderiales > Thiobacillaceae > UBA6918. The sequence continues at coordinate 1,288 of DAIMZB010000016.1, forward strand.
CCAGCAGCAGGGCTTTCAGGTTGCGCGCGAACACGCTGATGGCCTCGGTCTCGGCGCGGGCGCGGAGTGCGCCCATGAGCTCGGTTTCGAGATGCATGGAAATCTTCGCGCGCCATGCGAAGCGCACGCTGTCCAGCAGCCAGCGGTCGGCCGCGCGGTTCTCGTCACGAATGCCGAAGCGCGCGGCGATGCGCTGCTCGCAGGCATTCTGCGGCGCGCCCCAGGATGGCTTCTCTTCCTCGCTGTCCAGGCGCAGCCAGAAGTCCAGCATTTCCTCGCGGCGGCCCCGAAACACCGCGAGCGCGCGGTGCGAGGGCACGGTGTTGATGGATTCGGCGTAGTCGAAATAGTCGGCGTACTTTTCTGCCGCGGCTTCCTTGCCCTCGCGCACCTTCGACTGCACCATGCCATGTTCCTGCATATATTCGCGCAGCGATTGCAGCAAACTGGCATCTTCTGAAAAACGCTCCATCAGGATCTGGCGTGCGCCATCGAGGGCAGCCTTGGCATCGACCACTCCGGGGTTCTCGCCCTGTTCGGTGGTGAAGGGCTTGCGCAGGTATTTCGCGGCCTCTTCTTCCGGATTCAGCGTCGGGTTTTGCAGCAGCGCATCGGCCAGGGGCTCCAGCCCCGCCTCCAGCGCGATCTGTGCGCGGGTTCTGCGCTTGGGCTTGTAGGGCAGGTACAGGTCTTCGAGCTGGGTCTTGTCCGGCGCGAGCGAAATCGCCTGCAAGAGCGCGGGCGTCATCTTGCCCTGCTCGTTGATGGAATCGATGATGGCCTTGCGGCGGTCTTCCAGCTCGCGCAGGTACCTCAGGCGGTCTTCCAGCTGCCTTAGCTGGATGTCGTCCAGCCCGCCGGTCGCCTCCTTGCGGTAGCGGGCGATGAAGGGCACGGTCGCGCCCTCATCGAGGAGTTCGACCGCGGCAGCGATCTGCGCGGGCCTGGCCGCGAGTTCAGCGGCGAGTCTTTGTTCGATGGTGGGAAGCATGCTTGAACCTGAAAAACGGCGGCCTCGCGTGGCGAGGCCGAGAGTAAATACCAGGGACGTATTATGCCAACATTCCCAGGCCCAACGCATGACGGAGTCTGCTTCCAAAAACAAAAAAGCCGCTGAATTCAGTGGCTTTTTTGTTTACGTCAAATAACATCAGAAGTGATAAACAGCCCCGACGCGATAAGTGTGGTCGTCGTATCTCTGATGCTCATGGTATGCAGGGCCAAATACCGGCACATCAACACCTACCATGCCATAGTCGGAATAGCGATATTCAGCCCTGAACGAGAACTGATTTCCAATGAAATGCTCGAAACCCGCCCCTGCCGTCCAGCCCTCTTGCCAGGAAGTAATGGCAGAGTAATAAGGCCCACCCGGAGTGGCCAGATCACCGTAGGTCCGAGTGATTTTTGCCACTGCATAGCCGGCAGTTACATAAACCAAAGTCTGACCCCCATTAAGCAAATAGCCCAACCTGGCCCTGATGGAGGTCGCTTCTTTCAACTCCGTTTCCAATGGATAATTATGGGAATAAATCACGATTGGCAAGACCGGAGAAGTCTTGTTGGCACTGCGCCCTTCGTAATCTGCCTCAACGCCATAAACGAAGTCTTTACCGTACCGAACGTTGTATCCGCCCAGCAAACCATAAATCGTGCCGCTTAGCGCATTTTTATAGCTACCTCCGTCTGGTCCCCCGTTATATGGCGGATCATCGTAGTATTCCTTGACACTGTCCTTGCCATCAACATAACCAAGGTATGTTCCTGCATATGGCCCCTGGAAGCGATCATTCGATTCGACAGCCGCGGGAACCAAAAGCATCAAGCCAGCGAACAGAAAAGAAATATTTCGGCCCAGTTGGATCCTTTTGGTTTTGTTTGTCATGAATTTTCCCCGTATGAATTCTTGGTCTTGCCTGTAAAAATACATTGGGCACCAGGCTGTTAGTGCTTAAAAACCCACACAGCTTCACCGTTTTGGAAAAAAAACATAAGCAAAAAATTACCGTCTGTAGGCATTGGCCAATTTTTATATGATGCAAGAACAACAATTAAGTGGATTCCAGCACCTTTCGTCTTATTCCCAACCCAGAATTTCACAATATTCACCATCTTTCTTATTAACGAAATTTCATTTTTCTTGTTTCAGAATTTAGTGAATACCAGCCGCATTTCCTGCTTAACACTGCGACGAATTTCCAGTCAGGATTCTTGTGTAACGGCTTTACTTGCAGAAACACACTTGAATAACATGCGCTCACGTCAAACTCACAGAAATAAAACGATGCCCCAAGAGCTCGAAGATTTTTTGCAAGGCAATGGCCGCTCTCCGTGGGGAAAAATTGCCATGCTGATGCGCGCGTTCATGTTATTTGCCGCACTTGCAGCAGCCAGCGCCCAGGCGCAACCCCTGGCTGGCGAAACCCTGCCCTCGGGTGTGGTCATCACGCATGCTGCCCAGGGCAACGGCCCATTTCCCTCCGCCAGCGACACCGTGACGGTTCACTATCGCGGAACGCTCACGAACGGCACGGAATTCGACAGCTCGTACAAAAGAAACGAACCGGCCACGTTTGCGCTGAAACGGGTCATTCCGTGCTGGATGGAAGGCATGCAGAAGATGCGGGCGGGTGGCAAGGCCAGGCTTTTCTGTCCCACCCACACGGCATACGGCACGCGCGGCATCCCTAGCGTCATTCCCCCAAACAGCGTATTGATATTCGATATCGAGCTGCTGGCCATCAAGTAATCCCTCTCTCTATCCGATATACAAAACCCAAAGGAGCCATCATGACCCCCTCTCTTTTTCTGCATGTGCTGAGCGTCGTCGTCTGGGTGGGCGGAATGTTCTTCGCCTACATGACGCTGCGGCCCGTTGCTGCCAGCGTGCTGGAACCGCCGTTGCGCCTGACCCTATGGGCGGGCGTGTTCGACAAGTTCTTCCCGTGGGTGTGGACATCCGTCGTGCTCATCCTGCTGTCCGGCCTGCACATGTTCATGGCCATGGGCGGCGCGGATGCCCCGCACTACACCCGCACCATGCTGGTACTGGGCGTCATCATGATGCTGATCTTCGGCCACGTGTTTTTCTCGCCTTACAGAAAACTCAAGCGCGCGGTCGCGGACCAGGACTGGCCGGCGGGCGGCGTCGCCCTTGCCCAGATTCGCAAGCTCATTGGCGTCAACCTCGTTCTGGGCCTGGTGATCATCGCTGTGGTGTTCGCGGGCAGGGGCATGGCCTGAGCTCGTAGCCAGGCCATCTTTTTTCAACAACAAACAGTGGGAGGAGAAGATGAGTCTGGACAAGAAATACCTGGTGTGGGCGCTGGGCTACGTGGCAATCGGCATGGGCCTGGGCATTTTCATGGCGGCGTCGCACGACCACGCCCAGCACGTGACGCACGCCCATTTGCTGCTGGTCGGCTTCGTCATTTCATTCATCTATGCGGTGATCCACAAGCTCTGGCTGACAGATGGGCCCACGCTGCTGGGCAAGATCCAGTTCCTCACGCATCAGGCAGGCGCGCTGGCAATGTTTTCCGGACTGTTCCTGCTTTACGGCGAGACCCTGCCGCCGGAGCAGGTGGAACCAGTGCTGGCCCCGTCGACAATCGTCGTATTCGCTGCCGCGCTGATGATGATCGTGATGGTGGCCAGAAAACCACGCAGCTAGGCTGATCCGGGGGCGCCTGGCCCCCGACAACTCGCACAATCCGGCGTGATTGGTTAAACTGCCCGGCCCGTGGCATTGCCCGGGCAGTCCGTCACCCCAAGCCGCGAAAGACCAGGCATGAAAGAACGTTTGTTTGTGCTGCTGCAATATCCGCTGCCGCACCATTTTTTGTCCCGCCTCGTGCTGTTGCTGACCCGGGTCGAGATCCGCCCAGTCAAGAACTGGATGATCTCGTTCTTCGTGCGCCGCTTCAGCATCAGGATCGATGAGGCAGCCGAGACTTCGATCGCGGCCTACCCCAGCTTCAACAGCTTTTTTACCCGCGCGCTCAAGCCCGGCGCCCGCCCCATTGTCAGCGGCGAGCAGCAGATCGCCTGCCCGGTGGACGGCACGGTGAGCCAGGCCGGCGGCATCGACAAGGACCGGCTGTTTCAGGCCAAGGGCCACGACTACACGCTGGAATCGCTGCTGGGTGGCGACGCCAGCATGGCAAGCGAATTCGCCAACGGCAGCTTTGCCACGATTTACCTCTCGCCGCGCGACTACCACCGCATCCACATGCCCGAGAGCGGCCGCCTGCGCCGCATGCTGTACATCCCGGGTCGGCTGTTCAGCGTGAACACCACCACAGTGCGTCAGGTACCGGGGCTGTTCGCACGCAACGAGCGCATGGTCTGCGTGTTCGACACCGCGCACGGGCCCATGGCCGTGATTCCGGTCGGCGCGCTGTTCGTAGGCAGCATGGAAACGGTGTGGGACGGCCTGCCGTCAAACACGGCATGGGATGGCGCGATCGCCCCGCCGCTCTACCCGGGCGCCCGCTATGCCGATTTCAGCAAGCGCGCGACCCCGGTCGAACTGGCGCGCGGTGAGGAAATGGGCCGCTTCAATATGGGCTCGACGGTCATCCTGCTGTTCGCCGGGAACGCCATGCGGCTCGATTCGGCAATGCACGAGGGCCAGCCCGTCCGGCTGGGCCAGCCGCTTGGCGAGTGGGCAGCCTAGCCAGGCTCCGGCAGGCCGCCGCACTGCCTTGCGAATGCCGCATTCAAGCGCATCAGGGCACACTCCGTTAAGGAAATGAGGCGAGGGATTGCAAGCTCCAGGGGAGCATCGCTTATGCTGTCGGCTTGCTTGCGCTGGAATCGGGCGCAGGAAAATGCACGAAAGGAACCGTATGTCTGGCGTAACCCCCTACCGAACCCTGCATGACATTGCCCGGGCCTTGCCGGAGCTGACACGGCGCGAAGACATCGTGGCGGCGCTCGACGAGCTGGAGTTTCTGTTCGAGGTGATCCCGCCGGAGCTTCAGGAATATGCGGAGCCGGTCATCGAAGCCTTGCGCAAGAAGCTGGCTGATGCGCCAGGCTGAACCCCAGACCGATCGCCCAACGTTTCATACAAAACCAGGACCCACTGCCATGCGCACCCTCGCTGTTTCGATCGTTCTTCTTTCCGCCCTGTTGTCCGTGCCCGCCACGGCCGCGAAAACGAAGCTGGTCGATGCGCCGCCCCCGCCGCCGATGCCGGACAGCGTGCCCGATGAAGACGTCGTGCCGCCGGCGCCAGCGCAGCCCCGAACCATGGGGCTGGGGCAGGTGCTGTATGAAACGGGCTGCACGTCCTGCCATGAGAGCGTCGCGCAGATCGCCGCTCGCCGGACGGTGAAATCCCTTCCCGAATTGCGCGAGCAGGTCGCGCGCCGCTCGTCCGATGCGCGGCTGCAATGGAGCAGTGAGGAGCTCGATGCGGTCGTGCGCTATCTTGACCGTAGCCATTACCGGTTTCAGCCCTGAGTCGCCTACTGGCGTTGGCGGTCAGCGGCGATAGTCGCGATCGCCATCCCGGTCCCGCCCATAGCGGTCGTCATCGCGGTATCTGTATCGAAGTTCCCTGGGGTAGCGGTCGCGGGGCAAATCCGTCCACGGCCCGCCGCGATAGCGTGAATAGCGCCAGATCCTGTCGCGATCCTGGTAGTAGTAGTAAAAGCCGCCGTAGTAATAGTAAGGGTAGGTATCGAACTCGACGATGACAGGCAGCGGCGGCGCCACCACGACGTCAGGCTCGCGCTCCACAGGCGCCACCACGCACCCTGCAAGCAGGAGCGTCGTCAGAAGCGGAGCAGAAATCAGTCTGCGCATTTCGTTCTCCTGGTTGAGCATCCCCAGCCCGGCTTATGCCGGCTGGAGGATTCTGCAACCTCGCAGGTGCGGGGGACTTCAAGCCAGCTGGCTTGCGCGGCTGATGTCGCGCCGCTGCTCACGGCGGCTGATGTCGCCCTTCGCCCAGAGGATGCACCAGCCCTTGGGACTGATATCGCCCTCGACGAGCTGGCAGGTATTCGACGCGGCAACAAAGTACCTGCAGTTGGCGCACTGCTGGTCGCCCTTCGGCTGCGTCTGGTATTGCACGCTGGCTTGCGCAGCCTTGGCCGTGTTGGCGGAGGGCGCCGCAGGCGCAGCGGGGGCGGCCGATTCCGCGCCAGGGGCGGCGCCGGGCGCGGGGGGTAGTCCGGACGCGCCGGGGTCGGCCATGGGCGTCGTGCCCTGGCTGCCGGCCTCTTCCTTCTTGCGGGTATCGCAGCCCAGCAGCGCGGCGGGCACCAGCAGACCGCAGCCCGCCGCCAGCGCGCCTCGCAGAACCGTTCTGCGAGACATGGCCGCGTCGGGTTTGGCCTCATCGGTTTTGTCTTTCGTTGTCGGGAATTGATCCACGGGGGTATTACCTTTCATGTCTGTCTCTCCCTTGAGCGGCAGGCAAGCGCCTGCCGGGAAAAAGAACCGGTTCGAACTGGATGCATCCAGTCGAAACCGGGGTCCAACTTCAGTTCGTTAACGCCGCGCCAGCGCGGCGCCTGGGCTGACCTAGCGTTTGTCCGTACGCTTGCCCTTGCTTGATGCGGTCGTGGCTTCGGGCTCCTCATCCGTCGTTGACGGAGTGCGCTCTGCCGCGCGGTCCGTGCCACGGGTCGCGCCCGACTGCCACTGCGCGTTGCTGTTGGCGGTGCCGTTCGTGTTCATGTGCGTAGCGGCTGTGCCTCCGGCCTGAACATCGACCGATGGGGCGACCTGGACGCCGGCACCCGCGTTGGCACCCGCACCCACTCCGGCACCAGCACCTCCGCCAATGCCAATGCCGGCGGCCATGACCGCACTCGCCAGCCCGGTCGCGCCCAGGCCGGCTGTCAGCACGGCGAGCAGCTTGTAGCGCGTTCGCTCGAGAGGTTTTTTCATTTGGATACTCCTTGAATAAACATGGGGTTGAATTTCGGCTTTTGATGCAGCCATCCCGGCTTCAGCACAGGCCATGCCAGCGTTAAAAATGTTTTATCTTCAATGGGTTATTGAAACCCACTCGCCAAGCGGGACCGAGCCCCGTCTCTTTCCAGCGACATAAAAAAGCAGGCCGCACACAAGCTCTTGTCTGAAAAAGAATTTTTTTGTCTTCGAATAAGGACAGGCGTCCGCCGACGCACTGCCAGCTCACCGCCACCGGCCCGGATTGCGCACTCGAGTAACCGCCCTCTGCCCGCGGCGCGGCGCCATGCGCCGTGCCTTTCCCTCCGCCGGGAGCGGACGCGCCCTGCGCAACCGGCGGCCGAGCCTTGCCACACCCAGGGCCTTGCGGCGCTCAAGAAAGAGATCAAGCTTGCGCCCGCTGAGGAAACGATCCGGAAAAGCCCGGCCGCGCCGCCGCAAAAAGACCAGGCGAATCCACTTGGGCAGGCCATGGGGGCCAAGCTTGAGGAACTGGAAGCAGCCAAACGCGCTGTCTGCCTGATGTAGCCCGCGAAGTTTTGCCGGGTGTGCCTGGCGAAGCGTGTCGAGCTGGCCTGGACGCGCGCTGCCCGCCTCACGCCAGAGAGACAGGCATTGCCTGAGGCTGAAACGGTGTCCCAGGACCCGCACCACAGTTGTCAACATGGCTAGCTCGCCAGCCTGAGGCGAGAAAACACCTCGGGACCGGCAGCCGGCGGGATGAAGGGCATACGCTTGGTTTCGTTGCCCCGCTCGTTCCGGTAGACGAGCTGTTTGCTGGTGAAGTCGTACTCCGGATGGTTCGGGTCGTTCCAGTGGTTGAGAAAGTGCACATAGAACGCCGGGAACAGACCGTGCGCGGGATTGTTCTTGCTGAGCGCGAAAACGTATTCCGGCTGGTTCCTCAGCTCCTGCCCGTCATGGCAGTACTGCACCCAGACGTGCTCGCCGGTCACGATCAGGCTCCAGAATGGCGGCACGTCATAAAACTTGAGCGTCACCTTCTTGCCGGCCTCGGCAAGGCCGGTCAGGCGCTCGACGGTGGCCTCGGTTTCGCGCCGGTAGTTTTCCAGCACCGCTTCGGCATTGCCGATGGACTGGACGCGCCTCAGCGCCCCCGGACCATACGGATTCAGCAGCAGCACGCGAAGCTCGTAGCAGTCATCGATGACCTGGTGCAAGTCGCGGATTTCCGAAACGAAGGTGTCGTACCCGGTGACCGACATGACCGAAACGTCGCGGGTGCCAATGATGCGCTCGATCAGGTTACGGTAGATCCTGCGTGAGAGCCGCGCGCCTTCCTGGCGCGCATGCACCAGCATGGCAATACTGTTGATGCGGCGGCTGAGCTGCGCATCCCATGCGCTCAGCAGGATGTTGAAGAGCAGCACGAGGACGCCGGCAAACGCGATCTCGTTGATCAGCAGCAGCTGTGAATTGGCCAACATCATCGGCCACCAGGTGAACAGAATGAAGTTGGCCAGCACCGGCAGCGAGAACGCGATGCCCACGGCCAGCAGGGTGACGCCCGCATGGCCAGCAATATGCTGCAGCGAGCGAGAAAAATTGTGGAAATGTACTTTGCGCTCCATGCGCGAACCTCCTGGTCTTTCATGCGTGATTGGCGGCAGCCCGATCAAGGCTGCCTCGCACACCAATCGCACACGTCATGCCAGAAGCAAATACTCTTTTTCTTTCATGAAGTTGTGCATACAGTCCGCAGGCCTGCCCCGGCTTTTCGTCTCTCGCAGACGACAGCAAACAAAATTCATCAGACAAGCTGTTGTATTAAAGAAATATTTTCTGTCCCCGAACGGGGACAGCTGAAGCCAGGCCGGCGACAGCGCGTCCTACCAGGGAATTTCGCTGCCGTCGTACCGAAAGAAGCGGCCAGTCATCGCCATGTTGAAGCCGTCGGCCAGCCGGCGCATGCCGGCCACGCTGTCCGACGCAGCGACCAGGGCGCCCGGGCCGCCCATGCGGGTTTTGACCCAGCCGGGATGCAACAGCATCACGCCAATCCCGCGCGCCTTCATCGCGATCGAGAACCCTTTCATGGCAGCATTCAGCGCGGTCTTGCTGGAGCGATAGTAGTAGTCTCCGGGCGCCTCGATTTCTGCGATGGAACCCATGTGGCTCGTCATGTTGACGATCAGGCGGCGCTGGCTTCTCGCCACCTGTTCGGTCAAGGCTTCCGCCACGCGCATCGGTCCGAGGGTGTTCACATCCAGGGTCTGCATCCATGTTTCGAAGTCGAGCGTTTCGGGGCGCACGTATTTCTCGAAGTACACGCCGGCATTGTTGACCAGCACGTCGATGCTTTCATGCTGCAGTTCCGCGCACAGCTCCTGGATGGATTCCTGCTGTACCACGTTGAGACGATGCACGCTGAGCTGCGGGTAAGTTGCGGCAAGCTCATTCAGTTCCTCGGCGGCATCCGGCCGGCGGCAGGTGGCGAAAACCCGCCAGCCGGCAGCGGCGTGCTGGCGACACCATTCGAGGCCGATGCCGCGGCTGGAACCGGTTACGAGAATGCTGGGCGTGGCGCTTGCTTGGGTTTCCTGCATGATTTGATTCGGCGATGAAAATGATCAGGCCAAAGATATCCGCGAAAAGGCCCTGCGCGCAACACATGTAAGGCTCCGCGTGCGCTTGCGCAGCCGGACTGAGGCGCAAAAAAAACGTCCCGCCTTTGAGAGACGGGACGTTGGCTCGGGCAGGCTAGTGAACCTGAAGCTTCCTGGCCATGCTCGATGCTTTCTTGGGCAGGGTCAGGTGCAGCAGGCCATCCACATAGCTTGCGTCCGCCCCCTTTTCCTCGATTTCTTGGGGCAGGTGGATGGTTCGGCTGAAGCTGCCATACCAGCGTTCGCTGCACCACTCCCTGGCGCCGGAAGCCATTTTTTCCTGCCTGGATTCGGCGTTGATGCTGACCTGATTGCCCGAAATACTGATATCGATATCCCCCTTCTTCACACCCGGAATTTCCACGGTCAACAGGAAGGATTTCTCCAGCTCCTGCACTTCTATGGGCATCCCCGGCTCGCCTGCCGTGCGCAGCATGGACCGGTATGTCGAAGGCATGAAATCACGGACCAGGCTCTCGAACGGATCGAGGCGCGACAGGCTGAAGGGGTCATAGCGAGTAAGGTTTGTCATGGCGACCTCCTTACGATTGGTTGAACACACACAGGCTGGCGCCTGCACTTATGAGTATGGGGCAGCAGGGCCTGTTTTCAAGGTGTTCGGCCATAAAGCATTTCAATGCCTGCGCTGGCGTCCCGCGCCCGCATGCTAGGATGCGCCCTTGCAATGAAACAGAATTTTTCCTGATGCCGCCGGTTCTTCGCTTCGCAATTTCCTGGGTGCTTGTTGCCACGGTGGCCGGCAGCACCTTTGCGCAAGGCAGGCTGCCGCTTGCCGACCTTGGCATCAATGCCCAGCAGTTCGAGGTCGAGATCGCGGACACCCGCACTGCGAGAGAAACCGGCCTGATGTACCGCAGGGCGCTGCCCCCGCAGCAGGGCATGTTGTTCGTCTATCCGCGCAGCGGGGCCGTGTGCATGTGGATGAAGAACACGCTGATCCCGCTCTCGGTCGCGTTCATCGACGCGAACGGCCGGATTCTCAACATTGAAGACATGCGTCCCTACACGCTCGATGCGCACTGTGCCAGCGCATCCGCACGATATGCGCTGGAAATGAATCTCGGATGGTTTCGCAACAACGGCATCCAGGCCGGTGATACAGTAAAGGGGCTGGAAAACCTGCGGGGCCACGACAAAAACTGACAAGCGGCCCCGGACCGGAAGATCGAACCATCAAGCCTTGGAGGAGGATTGCATGTCGTCTTTGCCAGTTTCTGATTCGCCCCAATCACCCGACAACCTGCCCTTCGTTGCGCCCTACCGCACGCTCGACACCGGCGCGCCGCTACGCTGGCTGCGGCTAGGCTGGGCCGACATGATGCGCGCGCCGCGCCTCAGCCTCACTTACGGCGCGGTACTGATGGCGCTGTCGATGCTGATCGCTGTCTTCACCTGGCGCTTTGGCACGGTGGCGCTTTACATCGGGCTGGCCACCGGCTTCGTGTTCGTCGGCCCGGTCCTGGCCGTGGGCCTGTATTCCATCAGCAGGCAACTGGGCATGGGATTAAGGCCGGTGATGGGTTACTGCCTGCGCGAAGGCACTTACCACCTGCGCGAATTGCTCGTGCTGGGCATCATCCTGCTGGTGGTGCTGCTGGTATGGGCGCGCGCCGCCGCGACTGTGCATGTGTTCTTTCCAGACGAACCGAATCCGGGGCTGGACCAGCTGCTGCCCTTTCTTGGCATCGGCAGCCTCGTCGGTCTGGTGTTCGCTGCAATCGTGTTCGCTGCCAGCGCATTTTCGCTGCCCATGATCCTGGACAGGAAGGTGGACGCGATCTCCGCCAGCGTGACCAGCATCAACGCCGTGCTGCGCAACAAGAAACCGATGCTGTTGTGGGCAGGCCTGATCGGGCTGTCGGTGCTGGCCGGCTTCGCCACCGCCTGCGTCGGATTCGCCGTGCTGCTGCCCCTGATCGGCCATGCCACCTGGCATGCCTATCAGGAAACCATCGACGCTACCGCCTGGCCGGTGGAAAGTCCTGCCGGGCTTAACTAGAAAGATCTTATGGATTTGGTTTTTGCGGGCGCGCAGTCAGGAAGCCTGCTGCAAATCCTGATTGCGCCAGTAGCGATAAACGGATTCCGCGGTGACGGGCAGTTCCTCGCACAGGCGGCGATGAAAATCATCCCGCAAAACGCCACGGCAGCGGGCCAGTTCGAAGATCGGCGCCAGCAAACCGCGCAGCTCGCTGCCGCCGTAAACGGCCCAAAGCTCGCGGCATAGCGACATGCCGGAAAAATACCCCTGGCACCAGGCGGATGCGTCCACCGCCACGCCTTCCGGGCCATCGCGCACGAAATCGAGCACGGGACGATAGCTGCCGGCACTGCTCAGGCCCGCCGCCAGGCTGGTCTCGATTTCCTGGTAAAGGCGCATGGCCAGTCCCAGCATGTCCTCGGCCTGCTCGCCGTTCTCGAACACCGGTTCGTCGAACACGAGGCGCAGCCACTCGCCCGGCTCCAATTGTTCGGGGCCGCTGGCGGCGGCAGTGAGAAAACCATGGGCGCGCGAAAGGCCCATGGCTTCCTGCCCGCAGGCGGATGAATGCAGGAAGGCGTCAAGCTTGAGCAGGTCGGACTGGTCGAGCGGTTGAATGGAGGCTGGCAACATGCCTCCAGCATGCCTGTTTTGTGCGGCTGCGGTCAACAATCCACTAAGATTGAACATGGTCACAATTCACCGAACGTCCTTGCGAATCGCCAGCGGCTTTTTTCCCGCCCCGCTTTGTGGCGCTTGCGGCGCGGACCCCGGCGCTTGAAAACATGGAAACCACACTGCTGTTCTGGCTGCTGGCCGCGCTCCTCATCCTGGCAGGGTTTGCCGGCCTCGTCCTGCCCGCGCTGCCTGGCATTCCCCTGATCTACATCGGCCTGCTGGTGCTGGCCTGGTCGGAGAATTTTGTCTACGTTGGCTGGGTCACACTCACCGTGCTGGGCGTGCTGGCGCTGTTGAGCTATGGCGCGGACCTGCTTGCAGCCTCGCTTGGCGCGAAACGTTTCGGCGCCTCGCCGCGCGCAATTTGGGGTGCGGCCCTGGGCGCCTTGTTTGGATTCTTCTTCGGCATTGTGGGTCTCTTGCTGGGCCCCTTTGCCGGCGCCGTGATCGGTGAATTCAGCGGCAAGGCTTCGGCCAGGGAATCGCTGCACGCAGGGCTGGGGGCGACACTGGGACTGCTGTTCGGCGCGCTGCTGAAAATCGCGCTGGCGTTCGCCATGCTGGGGGTGTTCGTGGCGGACCGGCTGATCAATTAGCGGCCGGCACGCGGCCGCGCAGTCCCGCGCTCACCAGAATCGCCGCGCTTGCAAGTATTGCGGCGAGCAAGGCAAAGGCCTTGCCGTAGCCGGCTACCGTCACCATCCATCCAGTCAGCACCGGGCCGATCGACTGCCCGACATCCATCACCGTGCGCAGCACGCCCATCGAGGAACCATAGCGGCCGTTCTTGGTGAGGTCAGCCACCAGCGCCGAAGTGGAAGAAGTTACCGTGGCAAAGCCCAGGCCGAACAGGAGGCTCAGCACAGACAGCCCGATAAAGCTGGCGAGGTAGGGCAACAGCACGACACTGGCCGCGCCGATCAGCAGGCCAGGCACGATGACCTGTTTCCGGCCCACCCGGTCGGACACCCGGCCCATGAGCGGCTTCACGAACACGATACTGACAAGCTGCACGCCGAGGATGATGCCGATCTGCCAGGCGGGAATGCCTAACGACGCGGCAAACAGCGCAAGGAAGGCTTCGATCGCGCCAAACACCAGATACTGGGCAGCTTCGACCAGACTCACCAGCATGATGCCGCGGTCCTTCAGCACCGTGACGAGGCTTTTCCAGAAATGCGGCATTTCCAGCTTCTGTTTTCCCCTCGGCGCGCCGTCGCGCAGGAACAGGCCGGCAACGAGCGCAAGCACGCCGCTCACGGCACAGGCGACATACACGGCGCCGAAACTCGCCATCGAGATCAATGCGCCGCCGAGAAAAGGCGCGATGGAGCGGCCGACGATGGTGACCGAGGAGTAGGTGGACAGGCGCGCCGCGCGATCGGCGGTGTAACGCTCGGCGATGGCAGCGCTCGCCACGGTGCCAAAGATGGCGGTGGCGAAACCATGGTAGAAGCGCACTGCCACCAGCTGCCAGGCGCTGTGGACAAGCAGGTAAAGGAATGGTGCCGTGGCAAACACGACCAGCGAGGCGATCAGCACACGCCGATGGCCGAGAAAATCCGAAAGCGCACCGGCCGGGAAGCTGACCAGGATGCCGGGTATGGTCGAGGCGATGGCGATCCAGCCGATTTCCGCCGGGCTTGCGCCGATGGACTCGGCGAACAGCGGCAAGACTGGGGTCTTGGACATGGTCGAGCTCAGTATCGCCAGTCCGCCGACCAGCGCGATGAGCACGAAGAATGGTGAATGCGAAGTTTTCATGGCGAGCCGAAACGGGAAAATTCCTCATCCTACCAGCGTTGCGCCGACATGCCCGTTGTGTTGCGCCGCCGCGTGGGAAGCCGACACACGCCGTTTATGCGGCATTGAGCTACTATGGAATGGCAGCTGCAAGCAGCTGTCTTTAATTTCCATAAACAAGGGAGCACGCATGAAAATTGAAACCGCTCTGGCCCTGGGCCTGCTGCTTGTGGCGCTTGGCTGCAGCAAGCTGACGCTCGAGAACTACGACAAAATCGAACCGGGGATGAGCTTCGACGAAGTGACCAAGCTGATTGGCCAGCCCGAGAAATGCGATGACGTGATGGGAATGCGCCACTGCAGCTGGGGCGACGAAAAACGCTCCATCAACGTGACCTTCGCCGGCAGCAAGGTGCTGCTGTTCTCTTCCAGCAACCTGCAGTAGGCCGGCATGGCAAAACGCACCCTGCCCCTGTCCAAGGTGTACGGCCTGCTCGAAACCGGGCCAGTGGTGCTGATCAGCGTGGCCGGCCGCGCAGGCGCGAACATCATGGCCCAGTCCTGGCACACCATGATGGAGTTCGAGCCGCCCCTGGTCGGCTGCGTGATCAGCGGGCGCAATTACAGCTTCGACATCCTTCGCAAGACCCGCGAGTGCGTGATCAACATTCCGACCCTGGAGCTTGCGGGCCAGGTGGTGAAATGCGGCAACACCTCCGGGGAGGATATCGACAAGTTCGAAGCCTGCGGGCTGACACCCGCCCCGGCCAGGCTCGTGAAGGCGCCGCTAATCGCGGAATGCTATGCCAACCTGGAATGCAGGATCGCCGACAGCCGCCTCGTCAACCAATACAATTTCTTCGTGCTCGAGGTGATCCACGCCTGGATCGACCCCAAAGTGAAAAATCCGCGCACCCTCCATCACCGCGGCATGGGACGCTTCATGGTGGCCGGCGAGACAATCAAGCTACCGTCAAGGGCAAAATAGCCAGAGAAGCCGCAGAAAAATTCGCGTTCCCGGATACTCACCCCTGCCGGACTGCCCCGTCCAGGCGGTAACATCGGCGCATGAATCCAATCGAGCCAACCTCACATCCCGAACACCCGATTGAAACGCCGCCGCAGGCCACGGGAGAATCCTGTCCGGTCACCCCCTGGTGGCGTAACTGGAAAATCATGCTGCCGCTGTGGCTGTGTATCGCTGCGCTGGTCTGGGCGGGGCTGCATTACAATGTCGACCGCAGGGTCATCGCCGGCGGCGTGGTCGTGATCGGGGTGCTATCCAACGCCTTCGCGTGGCTGGCGGGAATCGTCGTGCTGGTGCCGGTGATCGGGCCGCTGGTCGTGAAGGTGCTCTCGATCGGTTTTATCTGGCTGTTGAACGCGATAGGCTATCTTGTGGCCTATGTCGCCATCCGGCGCGGCTATTCGAGGGACGTGCTCACCTATCGCGGTCTGACCGTCGCGCTGATCATCGGCATCGTCATCGGCTACGTGCTCGGCAAGCTGGTCTAGGTGGCTGGCCTAGGCGCCGGTCATCGCCGCCTTCTTTTTGACCAGCTGACCGCTCTGGTATTCGCGGAAGGCAAGCTCGATCTCGGCGCGCGTGTTCATGACGAAGGGGCCGTACTGCACGACCGACTCCCCGATCGGCTTACCCGCCACGCAGATGAAGCGCGCGCCCCGCGCACCAGCGGCCACGCGAATCTCGTCGCCCTCGCCCAGCACGGCCAGGCTGTGCTGCGGCAATTCGCTGTCCCTGCAGCTTGCGCCGCCCTCGTAGACATAGACAAAGGCGGCATAGTCGCCAGCGAGCGGCAGCGCGAACTCGGCGTTGGGTTCCAGGGTCACGTCCAGATAGTGCATGTCGGTGTTGGGGTCGTCGATTGCACCACGCTGGCCGGCATAGCTCCCCGCGAGCAGCCGCGCGCGCACCGGGCCTTGCTGCACTTCCGGTATCGCCTGCGGAGAAAACTCCTGATAGGCGGGGTCGGACATTTTTTCTGCGGCGGGCAGGTTGATCCAGAGCTGGAAGCCGCGCATGAGGCCATCGGTCTGCTTCGGCATCTCGGAATGGATCACTCCGCTCGCCGCCTTCATCCATTGCGCGCCACCAGAGCGCAGGTCGCCGCGGTTGCCCATGCTGTCCTGATGCTCCATGTGCCCGTCCAGCATGTAGGTGAAGGTGATGAAGCCGCGGTGCGGGTGCGACGGGAAGCCGGCGATGTACTCATCCGGGTCGTTGCTGCCGAAATGGTCGAGCATCAGGAAAGGATCGAGGTTCTTCAGCGCCGGCGTGCCGATGGTGCGGTGCACCGTGACGCCCGCGCCCTCGGTTACTTCGAAAGCGCGTACCAGCTGGGTGACTGCGCGAATGGACATGATTTACTCCTTGTATTCTTGAAACCACGGCCCGGCAGGACTTCGAGGCGAACACGGCAGCCGGGTTTAGCCAGGGTTCGCCTCCGTGCGGAAATTACGCAGCCAGCTGCTGGTCTGCGCACGCGAGCTTCATGATTTCGGCCACGGCCGCTGCGTGGGCCGCCTCGCCCTGGACCATGAGGCGTTCTGCCGCAATGGTTGCTACGTCCGTTATGCCGACAAACGCCAGGACATGGCGCAGATACGTGCTGGCGAAATCCATGCTGCCGCCAACGGGCGTGCCGCCGGAAGCGACGACCAGGATGGCCCGCTTGCCCGCGAGCAGTCCGACCGGACCATTTTCACTATAACGGAAAGTCACCCGGGCGCGGGCGATCATGTCGACCCACGCCTTGAGCGCGGCGGGAATGCCGAAATTGTAGATCGGCGCGCCAATCACCAGAATGTCCGCATCCATCAGCTCGCGCACCAGCTTGTCCGAGTAGGCAAGAACGTCACGCTGGCGCTCGCTGCGCTGGTCCGGGTCGGTAAAGTTGGCATTGATCCATTCTTCGTTCACGAACGGCAGGCCAGCGGCCACATCCCGCGTGGTCACATCGAGCGCGCCCGACTGCCTGCCCAGCTGCTCGATCAGCAGGTCGGCGAGTTCGCGGGTGGTCGAGTTGTGCGTGCGGCCGCTGGAATCGATGCGCAGCACCTTGAGGGCGCGCGTCTCCTGTGTATTGGCATGTGTCGTCATCACGAAGCTCCTTTTGCTTGGGTGGGCCGGCCGGGAAAAAATTTCTCCGGCGTATGGGAGCTATTCTCATGTTTGTTTTATTGTGAATAAAGTACGATTATTTGAATTAATTATTCTTTTTAAGAGAACAATATGGACCGCTTCGCCGACATGCAGATTTTTGTGAAAGTCGTGGAAGTCGGCAGCATCAGCGGGGCTGCCGAGAAACTCGACATCGCCAAATCGGCGGTCAGCCGCCGGCTGTCGGAACTGGAGGCGCGCCTGGGCGTGCAGCTACTGCAGCGCACCACGCGCCGGCTGAACCTCACCGAGAGCGGGCGCGCCTATTACGAACGCTGCCTGCAGATTCTGGCCGACGTCGAGGAAACGGAACTCGCGGTTTCTTCCGTGCACGGCGCGCTCAGCGGCAAGCTGCGCGTGGCCCTGCCGCTTTCCTTCGGCCTGCTGCATCTCGCTCCACTGATCGATACGTTTTGCGCGCAGCACCCGGGGATCGATTTCGATCTCGACTTCAACGACCGCCAGGTCGACCTCATGCAGGAAGGTTTCGATGTCGCAATCCGCATCGCGCAGCTGGAAGACTCCAGCCTGATCGCCCGCCGCCTGACCGCCATCCGCCACGTCGTCTGCGCCAGCCCGGCCTACCTGTCGGCGCAGGGCGTGCCGGCCGCGCCCGAGGACCTCGCGCGGCACGCGGGCCTCGGCTACAGCAACCGCCCCAACCCGGGCTCGTGGGCATACCAGACGCCGGACGGCGAAACCAGGCATGCGGCCATCCCCATCAAGCTCAAGGCCAACAACGGCGATTTCCTCTGCCACATGGCGATCGCCGGGCACGGCATCCTGATGCTGCCGACCTTCTATGTGGCCGAACCGGTGATGCGCGGCGAGCTCGTGCCGCTCCTGTCCGAATGCCGCTGGCCGGAACTCAACGCCTACGCCGTGTATCCGCCCACCCGGCATCTTTCAACAAGAGTTCGCGCCTTCGTCGATTTCCTGGCCGAGTGCCTTGACGGCGTACCGCCCTGGGACAAGGCCATGCAGCCGGCGCTTGCCGCTTCTGCAAGCCGCGAGAAAAAACGGCACAGACGACCCCAAAGGTAAGGATGTATCGTGGGCTATAGTGAATTCAGCCCGCATTCGATTTCAAGGAGAACACCATGAACGCATTGCACCGGATCGAGCGTTTCCTCGATCAGCACATGATCCCGTTCGATGTCGTCGCCCATCCGCACACTCAGACCAGCCTCGCAACCGCACGCGCCGCCAATGTCGTTTCCAGCCGCCTGGCCAAGGGTGTGCTGCTGGAAGGCGACCAGTGCATGATGGTTGCAATGCTCCCGGCTGACCAGGAAGTCCATCTCGGCAGGCTTGGCCTCGATCACGGCCAGGATTTCAGCCTGGCCGACGAGGCGCGCGTGAGGGAACTTTTTCCGGACTGCCTCCCCGGCGTGATTCCCGGCCTGCCGCAGGCCTGGGGCGTGGAAATGATCTGGGACGACGCCCTGCTCGCCGAGCCGGATATCTATCTGGAGGCGGGCGACCATGAGCGCCTGGTGCATGTGGAAACAAAATACTTGTGGGATCTTTTCGGCGACGCCCCGCATTGCCATTTCTGTCAGCCGCGCGTGCACCACTGAGGACACCGCAGGGCGAGATTCAATTCCACTCTCCTGGTCCCGGTTCGAGGCGGGTCTTTCCGGCTGGCCATCCCCGCTGCGAAAACAACGGCATGACCTGATTCGCCGGCAGGGGCCGGGCAAAATGATAGCCTTGGGCAAGCGTGCAGCCCTGCTCAAGCAGGAAAGCCTGCTGTTCCGCAGTTTCCACGCCCTCTGCAACCACTTCCAGCCCCAGGCTGCGCGCCAGCGCAATGATCGCTCTCACCACTTCGGCATCCTGCTGGCTGTGTGGCAGGGGGAGGACAAAAGTGCGGTCAATCTTCAGCACGTCTATGGGCAGTCGGGTCAGATAGCTGAGCGAGGAGTGGCCGGTGCCAAAGTCATCGATGGCGACCCGGATGCCCATGTCCTTCAGGCGCTGCAGGGTGGCGGCGGTGTGCCCGACATCCTGCATCACGGCGCTCTCGGTAATTTCAAGCTCCAGCCAATCGGCCATGCCCTCGAAGTCGCAGTTCCGCAGGGACTCCTCCACCATCTGCACCAGGTCGTCCTGGGCGAACTGCTGGGCGGAAAGATTGACCGCCATCACCAGCGATTCCCCGCCCTGCGCGGCCCATGCGCGGTGCTGCAGGCAGGCGCTTTCCAGCACCCAGCGGCCAACCGGGACCACAAGCCCCGTCTCTTCGAGCAGCGGGATGAAATCGCCCGGCGGCACCAGCCCGCGCTCCGGGTGCCGCCAGCGCACCAGCGCCTCGGCTCCGACGATGCGGCCGTTTCTCAGGTCGAACTTGGGCTGGTAATGCAGGACGAATTCCTGCCGTTCCAGTGCGCGGCGCAGGCTCGTTTCAATGGACAGCCGCTTGGCCGCCTGCGTATTCATGGCGGGCTCATAATATTCGCAGCGCGCCCGGCCAAGCTGCTTGGCGCGGCTCAGTGCAACCTCGGCATTCTGCAGCAGCCCGGCCGCCGTGCCGGCGTCACCCGGCCACACGCTTACCCCCATGCTCAAGGTCACGAAAATCTCATCCCCGCCAATGCTGAACGGCTCGGCAAAGGTGTCCAGCAGGCTGTTCACCACCGACGCCACGGCACCGACCGTATTGATGTCGTCAAGGAGCAGGGCGAAGTTGTCCGCTTCCAGGCGCGCAACAGTGTCACCCGGGCGTGCGGACTCGAGCAGGCGGTGCGCCACGGCCTGCAAAAGTGCGTCGCCACCCTCATGACCCAGGCTGTGGTTGATGACCCGAAAGCGGTCCAGGTTCAGCACCAGCACCGCAGCAACGCGGTCCTCCGATCCGACGCTTTCGATCATCTGTTCTATTTTGTTGCGGATGTGCCCGCGATTGGGCAGCTCGGTCAGCGGGTCGTGCAGCGACAATTGGCGCAGGCGATCCTCGAAAACGACTTCCTTGGTGATGTCCTTGCCGGTGGACAGGTAATGCGCGACCCTGCCCTGTTCGTCCTCGATGATAGGGGTGATGGTCTTCTGTTCGTAGTACAGGCTGCCATCCTTGTGGCGATTGATGAAGGTGCCATGGAAGGCCCGGCCGCTCTCGATCGTTTGCCACAGCCGCTCATGGTGTTCTGCCGTCAGGATCCCGGAGTTGAGCATGGAAACATTCCTGCCCACGGCTTCGTCGAACGAATAGCCGGTGACCTGCTCGAAAGCCGCGTTGACATACAGGATGTTGCCATCGCAATCGGAAATGGTCACCAGGTCGGCCGTCTGCTCGATGGCACTGGAAAGCAGGCGCGCCTTCGCCTCGGCCTCGCGCAGCGCAGTGCGCCTGCGCAGGGTTTCGATGCCAAACGAGAGGTCGGCAACCAGTTCTTCCAAGAGCTGAAGTTCCGGCCCCTCGAAAACGGCGGTCGCCTCGGAACAGATGGAAAGCATGCCAACCACCCTATTCTCGACACGTAAGGGCATGGCAATGAGGGCCTGCGCCCCGCACTTGATGGCCGCGTCGCGCCAGGGAATGGAACCCTCACGCGCTGAGAGGTCGCGTTCGATGGCGGCACGCCCGGTTCGGACGGCCGTGCCGAAGGGAGTCTGTCCCCGTTCGCCATCCGCCCACGAAAGCCGCAGGGCCTGGATGCAACCCGGGTCCCCACCCGCGCTGGCGACATGCTTCAAAGTCCTGTCCGCATCATCCTGCGCGTAGCCCACCCAGACCATCAGGTAGCCGCCGCTGTCCACGACCAGCCGGCAAACCTCGTCCAGCAAGGTCTGCTCGTCACGCGCGCGCAGCATGCTGCGATTACACTGGCTGAGCAGGCTCAGGGACCGGTTGACGTGCTGCAGTTCGCGCGTGCGCTTGCGGACGCGGTCCGCGAGCGCGTCGTTGACCTCTTCCAGCGCCTCCTGCGCCTCTTCGCGCAAAGCGACTTCGCCGGCGAGGCGGGTCAGCAGCCGCTGGCGCTCGACAGCATGGTGAAGAGTGCGCCGCAGGAAGCTGTTGTCGAAGGCATGCTTGACGAGATAGTCCTGGGCGCCAGCCTGCACCGCACGCATGCCAAGACGCTCGTTTTCCTCGCCGATCAGCGCGACCACGGACACGCCGCCGCTTGCAGCAAGAATGCGCGCCAGGGTTTGTTCCGGGTCTTCACTGTCGCGCAGTTCGAGGTCCAGCAGCAAAGCGTCGAAAGACTGTTCCCCGAGGGCGGTCAGCGCGCCCGCGAGACTGTCGACACAGACCAGGTCGGCCTCCAGGCTGCCGTCCAGCATGCCGCGCAAGCGCGTGGCATCACCAGGACTGTTCTCTACCAGCAGCAGCTTCATGATCCCTCTTGCATTTTTTATGGGTATGCCCGTATTTTTTTGTGGGGTTTCAATGCAACGCTTGCCGGCCGGCATCCGCTGGCTGCGGATACCGCATGGCTCCAAGTCGACGCCGAGAGGCGACTCGACTGCCTCTCAATCACCCCTGCTTTCAGGCTGGCACCAACTCACCCGCGCACCTGCCAAGAACATGAGCGGTGTCTCGAAGCACACCCGGCCATATCGGCTGGGTAAAAAGAAAATTGAGCGCTCCACAGAGGCTGCATGGATACGCGGCAAACAGGATGAAACGGATCGATGCCCGCCACTGGAGCCTTGCAAAGGGTGCAGCCATTTGCGTCATGCCGCGGTGAAATCCGACAAGCGGCAGAAAAAACGGTTTGACTGGCAAGAAGGCGTGTAATGATGGCGCCCCCGACACGAATCGAACGTGTGACCCTCCCCTTAGGAGGGGGATGCTC